>JAQXPY010000055.1 GCA_029100885.1 Clostridiales bacterium
CTCGCTCTCTCAAGCTTCTTTCCGTTCTTACTGCGCTTTTTGAAGTTCTCTTATTCAAGAATCTTCAGGGTCTGTGCATTAATTCTTTATTGGTTTTTATTGTGCTGCTGTCTTTCGTGACAGCCTGTTTAATTTATCACATTTCCGTTTTCTTGTCAACTGTTTTTTTTTAATAAATTTCAGTTTTTAAGTTTCGGTTGTGTTTTCGCATTACAGCTCATATAATTTATCACAATTATTTTTGATTGTCAATAAATTATTTTATTTTTTTTGAAATCGTTTTATCAATCAATTTCAAACGCAGAAGGAGGGATTTGAACCCTCGCGCCGGTTTCCCAGCCTACACCCTTAGCAGGGGCGCCTCTTCGGCCTCTTGAGTACTTCTGCATACCTGCCAAATCGTGCATGATGGATTATAATTGCTAAATTCAATCTTGTCAAATACATTTTTTTCGTATTTTTTACGGAACCTGTACATTTGACACATCAATTTACCATATGTTTGTTTCGGCAGTTATATATTGTTCTATATATAGTGTTTTTTTATTTTTTGAATATTTTTATTTTCAATATTCTTTTTCTTTTATTTTATTTCTGTTATTTTTATTCTATTATTTTAATTCTATTTTTTTTATTATTATTCTCCTTCTGTTTCTTCATCTTCTTCCCTGATTTCCGGTGCTTCTATTCTCTTTGCCTTTGCTATGCTGACCAGGTGTTCTCCCTTTTCCCTGTTCACATTCATTATTCTTACTCCCGAGGTATTCCTTCCGATTGTTGAGATTCCTTCAACAGGCGTCCTCATCATCTGTCCCATATCTGTTATAAACAGAATATCAGTTTCGTCATTTACAAGCTTGGCTGCCACAAGATTTCCTGTCTTTTCATTTGTCTTATAGCAGATTATTCCCTTGCCGCCTCTGGACTGGATCCTGAATTCGTCGAACGGTGTCTTCTTTCCCATTCCGTATTCGGAGACTACAAGGAGCTCTTTTCCCTGATTCTTTATCTGCATCGCTATCAGACTGTCAGTTTCCGTTCCGAATCTCATGCCGATAACTCCCATGGAAGCTCTGCCTGTCACTCTCACATCACTTTCGTGGAATCTTATTGCCATTCCTTCTTTTGTTATTAATATTATTTCTTCGTTTCCGTCTGTAAATTTCACCTCAATGAGCTCGTCATTTTCCTTGAGAACTATTGCCTTCAGTCCGTTTCTTCTTACATTTGCAAAATCACTGAGAGGAGTCTTTTTGATCATTCCGGACTTTGTAGCCATTATGATGTACGCATCCTCTCTGTATTCCTTTATTGAAATCGCTGCAGTGATCTTCTCATCCTTCTGAAGCATCAGAATATTCGCTATGTTGGTTCCTCTTGAGGTTCGTGATGCCTCAGGGATCTCATATGCCTTTATTCTGTATACCTGCCCCATATTTGTAAAGAACATGATATACTGATGATTTGTCACCATCATCATATCCTCAATATAGTCGTTTTCTATATTCTGAGCTCCCTTTATTCCCTTACCGCCGCGATTCTGGGTCTTAAAATTATCCTCGTCCATTCTCTTGACATATCCAAGATGCGACATAGTCACTATCATTCTGTCATCCGAGATCAGATCCTCAATGTCAAGATCATCACTGGCATGGACTATTTCTGTTTTTCTGTCGTCCCCGTACTTATCGGCTATTGCCTGTATTTCATTTTTTATTACGGTAAGAAGCTTATTATGATCTCCGAGTATCTCAAGATATTTATTTATCTTCTCCCTGAGCTCCGCATATTCCTCTTCTACTTTTTTTCTTTCGAGACCCGTCAGCGCTTTAAGACGCATGTCTACTATTGACTGTGCCTGAATATCGGTAAATGCAAACCTTTCGATAAGTCTGATCTTTGCCTGATCGGTATCGTCCGCGTTTCTGATTATCGAAATGACCTCGTCGATGTTGTCTATTGCCTTCAGCAATCCCTCAAGAATATGTGCTCTGTCTTCAGCTTTTTTAAGGTCATAATTTATCCTTCTTTTTACTATGGATTCCTGATGCTTAAGATACTCCTCGAGGATCTGCTTGAGATTCAGTACCTTCGGTTCACCGTTTACGATGACCAGATTATTCACTCCAAAGGTCTCCTGAAGCTGTGTATGCTTATACAGCTGATTTAGTACCACCTGTGGATTGACATCCTTTCTGAGCTCGATCCTGATCCTGGAATCCGAATTTTTACCCATGGTATCGTTGATGGCGGTGATTCCGTCGATCTTTTTATCCTTATGAAGCTCAGCTATTGTTTCAATAACTCTTGAACGCGACACCATATAAGGGAGCTCCTTGACTATTATGACTCCCTTTCCGTTGGACATCGTCTCTATTTCGCAGACTGCCCTCATTTTTACTTTTCCGCGCCCTGTTCTGTAAGCCTCCTCTATTCCTCTTCTGCCGAGAATATAGGCTCCGGTCGGAAAATCAGGTCCCTTTACAATAGACATCAGCTCCTCTATATCCGTATCTCTGTTTTCATTGATACGGTTATCAATCATCCTGACAGCGGCTCCTATCGTTTCTCTCAGATTGTGAGGAGGCATATTTGTAGCCATGCCTACAGCAATACCTGTAGTTCCGTTTACAAGGATATTCGGAATCCTTGCCGGCAATACCACCGGCTCGTCATATCCCTGTTCATTTGAGAAGTTAGGTGTGAAATCTACTGTATTCTTATTGATCGCATCCAGCATTTCCATTGCGATCCTGCTCAGCTTTCCCTCCGTATAACGGGCAGCGGCCGGCGGATCTCCGTCCTCGGAGCCGAAATTTCCCTGTTTTTCTATCAGAGGATATTTTGTGGACCAGGGCTGTCCGAGATTTACAAGTGCGCCGTAAATAGACGAGTCACCGTGCGGATGATAATGACCCATTGTTTCTCCGACTATGGTGGCGCACTTCTTTGTTTTTTTATCTGCTGTCGCCCCCATTTTCAGGGCAGCATACAGTATTCTCCTTTGTACAGGCTTCAGACCGTCTCTTACGTCAGGAAGAGCTCTGGATACGATCACCGACATGGCGTAATCTATATAAGAGTTCTCCATCGTTGTTTTAAGATCGACTTCTTTTATTTTATCGTAAATATTAGGTTCCATTTAATATTCCTTCTTGCTCATGTTTTTGCCATGTATATCGCTCATGCCTTTGCCGTCTGCTGATCTGTCTTTTCTTTTTCATTATTATTCAGCACGGCTGTGCCATTCGTAATCCGCTGAATAGTTAAATCATATGTCAAGATTCTGAACGTATCTGGCATTTTCCTCTATAAACTGTCTCCTCGGCTCTACCTGATCTCCCATGAGAGTGGTAAAGGTAAGATCCAGCTCTGACTTTGAGTTTTCATCCATATTCACTCTGAGCAAAGTCCTTGTGGCAGGATCCATTGTTGTTTCCGACAGCTCCTGATCCTCCATCTCGCCGAGACCCTTAAACCTTTGTACCTCCGCATCCTTTCCAACCTTTTCAAGCAGCGCGTCTCTTTCTGAATCCGTATAAGCATAGTACAGCTTTTTGTTCTTTCTGACATAATACAGAGGAGGCTGTGCCAGATACACATGACCCTGCTTTATAAGCTCAGGCATAAATCTGTACAGGAAGGTAAGCATGAGAGTGGATATATGTGCTCCGTCCACATCCGCATCGGTCATGATAATGATCTTATTGTATCTGAGCTTTGTAATATCGAACTCATCATGAATACCTGTTCCGAAGGCCGTGATCATACCCTGTATCTCTTTATTGGCATATATCTTATCTAATCTCGCCTTTTCAACATTGAGTACCTTTCCTCTTAAAGGCATTACGGCCTGATACTTTGTATCTCTGCAGTTTTTTGCCGGACCGAGGGCCGAATCTCCCTCGACGATGAATATTTCACATCTTTCCGGATCCTTTTCCGTACAGTCTGCCAGCTTACCTGGAAGTCCTGCACCTTCAAGGACAGATTTTCTTCTGGTCAACTCCCTTGCCTTTCTTGCAGCTGCCCTTGCCCTCTGGGCAAGGATAGACTTTTCACACATCTGCTTTGCCACTGCAGGATTTTGCTCAAGGAAATATGTGAGCTGCTCGGATACTATCCTGTTGACTGCAACAGAGGCCTCGCTGGTACCGAGCTTCATCTTAGTCTGTCCTTCAAACTGAGGATCGCCGATCTTTACGGAAATAATAGCTGTAAGTCCCTCTCTGATATCTTCACCGCTAAGATTATCCTCGCTGTCCTTTATCAGCCTTTTAGACCTGATATAATCATTGATAGTCTTGGTTATGGCATTCCTGAAGCCGGTAAGATGGGTTCCTCCCTCAGGAGTGTTAATATTGTTTACAAAGCTGTATATATTTTCCGTATATGCATCGGTATGCTGCATAGCCACCTCGACATATATGTCCTGATAAGTCCCCTCGCAGTATATTACATCCTGATAAAGCGGAATATTTGCATGATTAAGATAAGAGACAAATTCCTTGATGCCTCCCTCATAATAAAAAGTCTTATCATGCTTTATTTCTCTGTCGTCAATCAGATTTATCCGAAGACCCTTGGTAAGAAACGCAGTTTCCCTGAGTCTCGTTTTGATCGTCTTATAATCAAAAACAACAGTTTCGAATATTTCGCTGTCCGGCTTAAAGGTGACCTCTGTACCTGTCTTTTCGACAGGACATTCTCCAACAACAGTGACAGGTGTAATTACCTTACCTCTCTCATATCTCTGGGTATGGATCTTTCCTTCCCTGTATACTTTTACCTCCAGCCATTCGGAAAGTGCATTAACAACAGAAGCTCCAACACCGTGGAGTCCTCCCGATACCTTGTAGCCTCCGTTTCCGAATTTTCCTCCTGCATGAAGTATTGTATATACTACCTCCAGGGCGGATTTTCCTGTTTTCTTCTCCTTATCTACAGGTATTCCTCTTCCGTCATCGGTAACGGTTATAGAATTATCGCTGTTGATGGAAACAGTAATATTTTTACAGAACCCTGCAAGTGCCTCGTCCACACCGTTGTCCACTATCTCATAGACCATATGATGAAGTCCCGGTGCCGATGTGGATCCAATATACATTCCCGGTCTTTTTCTTACTGCCTCAAGTCCTTCAAGTATCTGTATCTGGGAAGCGTCGTATTCGCCTCCTTCGACCTCAAAGCTCTTCTTTTCGATATTCTCAGATGATACCAAGTTCTTTTCTTCTGACATTAATTTTCTCCCGTTATTATTCCGTTTGAAACATGAAACAATTTATCTATATGAAAACGATTATCTATAAAATCATCAAGACCGGTACAGGTGATAAGAGTCTGGCCGTCTCTTATGGAGGAAAGCAGCTGTATCTGCCGTTTTCTGTCCAGCTCCGACAGAACATCGTCAAGCAGGAGCAGAGGCTTTTCTCCGGAAGCCTCCTCAAAGCTTCTGATCTCGGAAAGCTTAAGACTCAATACCGCAGTCCTCTGCTGTCCCTGAGAGCCGAAATGTCTGAGATCAGTACTGTTTACCTTGAATATCAGATCATCTCTGTGGGGACCTGTCAGACTCATTCCGGATCTTATCTCCTGCTGCCTGTTTTTTTTCAGATCATCCTCAAAGCTCTCAGCCGTTGTATTTGAATCGTATATCAGCTCGATTCTTTCTTTTCCTTCGGTGATGTTGAAATGTATCTCTCCGATTATCTCATTCAGTCTCTTTACGAAATCCTTCCTGAGTCTGATTATCTCGGAACCGAAGTCTATGAGCTGTGTATTGTATATGTCCGTCAGCTCCTCTGCACCCTCTGTAAAGGAATATTCCTTAAGAAGACGGTTTTTCTGATTAATTATCTTTGTATAAGAAACCAGAGCGTGAAGATAGAGCCTGCTTTGCTGACACATTTCGAGATCCAGGAATCTTCTTCTCTCCGAGGGTCCGTCCTTGATTATATTCAGATCCTCAGGAGAAAAGAATACCACGTTGGCAATGCCGAAAAGCTCAGAGGAACGCCTTATCGGAATACCGTTTAAGGCTATTCCCTTGGCGCTGTTTTTCTTAAGGTGCATATCTATACGATACGGAACATCCTTTTTTTTAAGCTTCAGCTTGATATGGGCCTCGCTGCAGTCAAATCTTATCATTTCCCTGTCTTTTGACATTCGATGTGATTTGGAGGTACATCCTACATATACAGCATCCAGCAGATTCGTTTTGCCCTGGGCATTGTCGCCGTAAAATATATTCACTCCCTCGTCGAGCGAAATACTTAAGTTTTCGTAATTACGGAAATTTTTTAATTCTACAGAGCTGATATTCATAAATAACTTCAATCTGCATTACTGCCGCAAGGTCTTTTAATTTCATTTAAGATCAATACGCAGCGGTATTGAAATTGATAGGAAGTATCAGGTAGATATAGCTCTGAGCATCATCTCTGATAAAGCACGGAGCCTTTGAATTAGTCATATATATGGATATCTCTTCATCATCCACAACTCTCAGAACATCGAGAATGAACTTTGGATTAAAGCCAATCATCAGATCATTGCCTGTTTTATTCACCATCATATCTGAATTTAGGCTTCCGAGCACTGAGTTGAGCTTCATATTCATGTTCTGATCCCTGATATTAAGGACTAAAGGCTTTTTGTCGGATTCTCTGATCAGAATGGTGGATCTCTCCACGTTGCTTAAAAATTCCTTTCTGTTTACAACAAGCTTAGTATCATAGTCTGATGAAAGCATATTGTCTATCCTGAAATACTCTCCGTCGATAAGTCTTGATACCATAACGGTGTTGTCAAACCTGAACATAACACTTTCTTTTTCGAAGAAAATAAGCACCTCTCTGTCAGCTTCGCCGGAAAGTATCTTCGAGATCTCTGTAAGGGTCCTGCCGGGTATAACAGCCTTAAAGCTGCCGTAATCCTCCTTAAGCTCGGTGTTTCTGATGGATATGCGATGTCCGTCAAGAGTAACGGCCTTAAGAATATTGCCGTTTACCTCAAACAGCTCTCCTGTCATCATCTTGTTCGAATCGTTTACCGCAATAGAGAATATGGTATCCTTGATGATCTCCTTAAGAGTAAACTGTGATATTGCTATATAGTTGTCCTCATTGAGCATAGGAAGCTCAGGAAACTGATCGGGATCCTTTTCCTGGATCTTGTAGGAGGCACTCATGCTGGTCATCTCTACAATGTTTCCGTCGGAGGTAAAAATAATATCTCCGTCAGGATTTTCAGTGATCTTACTGACTATATCAGCAAAAAGTCTGGCCTCAATGGCTGTTTTTCCAGGCTCCTGTACCTTGCATTTGTCACATTTAACAACTGTTTCTATTCCCAGCTCCAGATTGTTTGCCGTAAATCTTATCTCCTCTGATGAGGCCTTTATAAGAATGCATTCAAGAATAGGCATGGTGGATTTTACGGAAACAGCCTTTGAAACTATATTTACGGCACTTTGAAGTTCTTCTCTGTTAAATTTAATCTTCATGAATCGCTCCGTTATATTTATTTATATATTTAGTATTATTAGTATTAGGCAGGTTGAAGGTGTTGAAAAGTCGAAAAAATCAAGATATAGCATGATAATACAATGTTGACAGCTATGTTGATAAATATTGAAAAAATGTTTATATCTATATATTTATCAATATGAGTATACTCATTTTCTCAAAGCTCATATTAAAATGATCGGATCCGTTATTCATAAAATGAAAAAATGAATATTCAAAAAACTATCAAGGTGTGATCTTCTTTTTCAGGATCTCTATATCCGCTTTCAGCTTTTCGTCATTCTTGATCTCCGCCGCTATTTTATTTCTTCCGTGTATGATAGTGGCATGGTCTCTTCCGAGTGCTTCTCCTATCTCCTTCTGTGTGGAGGAGGTCATCTCGCAGCAAAGATACATGATTATCTGTCTCGGATAAGCCAGCTCCCTGTTCTTTTTAGGTGATATAACATCCTCCTCGCTTACCTGATAATGCTCAGAGACTACGGAAATGATCTTCTTTGGAAGGATACGCTCGGGACCTATTCCGGTACCTATAACATCCTTCAGTATAACCGCTGCCGTATCAACATTTACAGGAACCTTTTCCAGCTTGGATTTAAGTACTATACGCGAAAGAGCTCCCTCAAGCGTCCTTATATTTGATTTGATATTTGTGGCAATGTATTTGATGACCTCGTCATCAATATTATAGCCCTCTATCTCCTCCTTCTTGCGGAGAATAGCCATCCTTGTCTCAAAGTTAGGAGGCTGAATATCCACCATCATTCCTCCCTCGAATCTGGATTTTATCCTCTCCTCCAGGTTGTTGATGTCCCGCGGAGGCTTGTCCGAGGAAATAATTATCTGTTTGTCATTGTCATAGAGAGTATTGAAGGTATTGAAAAACTCCTCCTGGGTCCCCTCTCTTCCGGCGATAAACTGGATATCATCGATAAGAAGCACATCCAGGTTTCTGTATTTGTTTCTGAATTTCTCCGGTGTATTGGACTTATCCTTGATGGAGTTGATATATTCGT
Source organism: Clostridiales bacterium (assembly GCA_029100885.1). Lineage (GTDB taxonomy): Bacteria > Bacillota > Clostridia > Lachnospirales > Lachnospiraceae > Avilachnospira. Next base: position 8,543 of record JAQXPY010000055.1, read on the forward strand.
TCATGAAATTTTCAGAGGTTACATACAGTATCCTGGCCTTCGGATTGTTCTTGAGAATATATATGGCTATCGCATGCATCAGATGAGTCTTGCCGAGCCCCACTCCTCCGTAAAGATAAAGAAGCTTATAATCCTTTCCGGGATTCTCCGCAACAGCTATAGAGGCTGCATGAGCTAACTCGTTGGATTTGCCGGGAACAAAGGAATAAAAAGTATATTTAGGATTGAGACCGTTTCTCCTTATCAGATCATTAAAGTCGTTTGTATCCGGTGACTCGATATCAGCATCGTTTTTGCCGATGCTGTCGGCCTCGTTGGAAAGAATGAAAACAGGCTCGACCTTTATGCCTGCCACTGCCTGTACGGCAATGCTGATATGATCCTTGTAATACTTGGTGATGTAATTCTTAAACAGGTTGTTGTCTTCGGAAACTATGATATAAAGCCTTTCCTCATCGAGAAGGTACGGTCTGGTAGGTGTCAGCCATGTATTGAATGAAATATCGGTAATTTCAAACTGGTCTTTGATAAAAAACAGAATATCCTGCCATTTGTTAATAATTATATCGAGCATTTATCAACAATCTCCGTTCAGCTGCAAATGTTAATAAGTGTTAAAAAAAACAGGAGTAATTTCCTTATTATATAATAAATACTGCCTGGCGGTACTATTTTACCTTGATTCAACATTATTTTCAACAAATTGTTGATAAAGTAAAAAATATCAACAAAAATTATGTAAATGTTGACATAATGTTAATAAAAGAATTGAATAATATTTGTTGACATTTTTAGGGGTTGTTCTATATAATACAGTAGATGTTTTAGCTGTAAGGTATTTGAATAAAAAAAGGTAGGAGGTGATTGAATCATGAAAATGACATTTCAGCCAAAAAAGAGACAGAGATCAAAGGTTCATGGTTTCAGAGCCAGAATGAGCAGCGCAGGCGGAAGAAAGGTAATTGCTAACAGAAGAGCTAAGGGCAGAGCTAAATTATCAGTCTAATGCTTAATCAGACCGCGGTAGACGCGGTCTCTTTTGTTTAATAGATTTAACAGTTCAGCACAGGACCTTCAAGAAAGCGGAAGTGAAATGCAACTGCCATATTTCTGCTTGATATGAAGGACGGTGTCTGCTGGATCATTCTGTCTGTAACCGTATATTACTGTATGAAAAAATTCCCTTCGATAAAAAAGAATAGTGAATACCGTGTTGTTTACAACAGCGGCAGATCCTATGCATACGGTGTTCTGGTCATGTATTGTGCCGACAACGGACTTGATCATAACAGACTTGGAATATCAGTAAGCAAGAGGGTCGGGAACAGTGTTATCAGACATACTTTTTGCAGAAAAATTAGAGAAATTTTCAGACTCAACAACAAATATACCGTACAGGGAAAAGACATCATAGTAGTCGCAAGGAGCCGTGCCGGAGAGGTACCGTATGAAAAGCTTAACAGATATTATATTAAGCTTCTTGGCGAACACGGATTAATTTCAGGTTCCCCTGACAGGGACAGCGGCATTTATAAGTAAAATGATCGCAGTAAAAGCATATAGGTAAATGCTTACTTAAAAAGCTGCAGATAAAGGTACTTATACAAATAATGATTAATGTGCTTACAGAAATGTATTGATAAGCGGAATACTTAGAGAAGAAAAATGATAAGCGGCATGCTTATAAGGATGATAAGGTTCTATCAGAGATTCCTCAGTCCTCTCAAGATAAACATACACTGTAAATACATTCCGACCTGCTCTGAATACGCCGTACAGGCAATCAAAAAGTACGGGGCTTTCAGGGGAGGTCTGCTTGCCGTATGGAGAATAATCAGGTGCAATCCTTTTTCAAAGGGAGGCTTTGATCCGGTTCCGTAACAATCATGGAGGGTAAAAATCTTGGATTTTGTATTACTTACCAAATACAGTGGAAATCTTCCGATAATAAGTCCTGTATTCTCAGCCATAGTAAATCTGATGGGAATGATAATGGACTATATTTTCAAGGCCATCAATTCCATCGGCATTGAAAACATCGGACTTTGCATCATTCTCTTTACCATTGTAACACGTATTCTTATGTTCCCTATGTCCTATAATCAGGGAAAATCACAGAGAATGATGAACGCCGTGCAGCCTGAGGTCAAGGCTATACAGAGCAAGTATCAGGGAAAAACAGATCAGAAGTCAATGATGATGCAGCAGGCGGAGATACAGGCAGTGTATGAAAAATACGGTGTCAGCATGACCGGAGGCTGCAGTCAGCTGCTTATTCAGATGCCGATCATCTTTGCTCTGTACAGAGTAATCTTAAATATTCCTGCCTATGTTTCATCGGTAAGAGTGCCTTTTGAAAAAATCGTCGATGCCATCGGAGGATCGGCAGCCATAGCAAAGGTAAATGAGTTTGCACACAGCTCCGAGGCTCTTACAAAGGTGCTTACTGCATCCAGAATACCAGGCGGTGAGATCGTAACGGAAAGCAATATCATCGACTTTCTGTATCAGCTCAATCCATCCCAGTGGGAGCTCTTTAAGGAAAATTTTGCTTCTGCCGGAGAGATAATAAGCACAAACTATGTTCAGATCGAGCAGATGAACGAGTTTCTCGGAATCAACCTTGCCACATCACCTATGGCATACGGATTCCTTTCGGTCAAGGCATGGATCATTCCGATCCTTGCAGGACTTTCACAGTTTGCCGCAACAAAGCTGATGATGTCTGCACAGGATAAGTCTATGCAGACAAATGATCAGATGGCCCAGACGATGAAATCAATGAATATGATGATGCCTCTCATGTCTGTTGTATTCTGCTTCTCATTTGCATCAGGTATCGGTATCTACTGGATCGCATCTTCGGTGCTTATGGGAGTGCAGCAGTATTTCCTCAACAAGCATTTCAGCAAAATGGATATCAATGAGCTTGTTAAGAAGAATATTGAAAAGGCAAACATCAAGAGAGCCAAAAAGGGCAAGCCTCCTATAGATGAAAATGCTGCAGAGCAGAACTATAAGAGGATGATGGAAAAGCAGGCTATGCTTGAAAGCAAGAAGAACGAGAAGCTTGAAAAGTCTCATGCCGCCATGGAAAAGAGCAATGAGTATTATGAGCTTTCTTCCATTGCAGACAGGGCTAAGATGGTAGAGCAGTACAATAACAAAAAGAACAGGAAGAAATAATTACAGGGAGAATCATGGAAGAAAAGATATATTCAGCCAGAAATCTGGATGAAGCTATTAATGATGCCTGTGCCGATCTTGTTGTTACCAGTGACAGACTGAACTATGTGGTGATCCAGGAGGCAACGAACGGATTTTTCGGAATCGGCGCTAAGCCTTGCAAGATCAGGGTCATCATAAATAATGAGGATCAGGAGCAGGCGGAGGAATTAAAGACAGTTAAGCCTGAAAAGAAGGAAACAGTTAAAAAGGAAGAAGCAGTCCAGAAGAATGCTCCTAAGGCAGACAGACCTGCAAAGGAAAAGGAAGTAAGAAATCAGAACAGCGAAAGAAGAGATTCCTTCAAAAAGCCTGAGCGAAGAAATGATCAGAAAGCCGATCAGAAAAACGATCAGAAAAATGATCAGAGGAACGATCAGAAAAGAGACCAGAGGTCAGAGGAAAAGTCTGAGCAGAGGACAGAGCAGAATTCAAAGAATCTTAAGAAAAAGCCTGTTCAGGACAGAAGACAGATTGCAGAGCAGAAGAATGTAAAGTCTGATGATGCGGCTGTAAGAGCCGATAGAGGTTACATAAGGAACGAAGAAAACAGAAACGAAAAAGTCTCACAGAGTGAGTCTTTAAGAAACGAAGACCCGGCAGAAAAGAAGCAGGAGCAGAACGGACAGCATTCCCGCGTATATGAGAGAGTTCCGGTATCTCCGGAGGAGGCCGGTGAGGCTGTCAAGGCAGCGGAAGACTTCCTTACAGGTCTTTTCTCCAGCATGGACATGAAGATATCATGCAGTACAGAGTTCAACAATGAGACAAATGAGCTTGTAGCAGATCTTTCAGGAGAAGATATGGGAGTTCTTATCGGCAAGAGGGGACAGACTCTGGATGCTCTTCAGTATCTTACAAGTCAGGTAGTAAACAAGCATCAGAGCAGCTATATCCGTGTGAAGCTTGATACGGAAAATTACCGTGAGAGAAGAAAGGAGTCGATGGAAACCTTTGCTCAGAACATAGCTCTCAAGGTAAAAAGAACAAAAAAGCCTGTAGCACTGGAGCCTATGAATCCGTATGAAAGAAGAATCATTCATTCCGTACTTCAGGGAGACAAGGAGATCGTAACAAGATCAGAGGGAGTTGAGCCTTACAGACATGTGGTAATATGTCCTGTAAGGAAAAGAAAAACCGGCTTCAGCGCACAGGAGCAGCAGTAAAAAAAACTGCTTCGGCGCATGGGAGCAGCAGTAAAAACTGCTTCAGCATGCAGAAACAGCAGTAGTATTTGCTGACTGCCGGCAACAGATAATTATCCGCCACCGGGATAAGGTATATAATGTATCGGATATGAACATATATATCTTCAGTCCCGGTGGTTTTAAATTGTCAGAAAAATGTCTCCGCAGAACTGACATTCAATTAAACTCAGGTCAGTATTAAACCCGGGTCCTTCAGTATGGTAAACTGACAAACTTTACTCTTAGTTGAGTACATGTTAGAATAGCCTTTACGAAAAAAAAATAACTAATGAAACCAGACAGTAACAGTAAGTCATGATAAATCACTACGAAGAAGAATTTGATATTGCCGTTATAGGAGCCGGTCATGCCGGATGTGAGGCTGCTCTTGCCGCAGCGAGACTGGGACATAAAACAGTGATGTTCACGGTCAGTGCAGACAGTATTGCTCTGATGCCATGCAATCCTAATATCGGAGGAAGCTCCAAGGGACATCTTGTATGCGAGCTGGATGCTCTCGGTGGAGAAATGGGCAGAAATATCGATAAATCGTTTATTCAAAGCAAGATCATAAACGGTTCCAAGGGTCCGGCAGTCCACAGTCTCAGAGCCCAGGCTGACAAACAGGACTATATCAGAGAAATGAGAAAAACTCTTGAAAATACAGAGAATCTGAAGATCAAGCAGGCCGAGGTCTGTGAGATACTGACAGAAGTATCTTCAGGTAAAAAAAGAGCTGCCGGAGTAAGGACTCTGTCAGGCAGCATATATAAATGCAAAAGGGTCATACTATGTACAGGAGTATATCTGAATGCAAGATGTATATACGGTGAGGTAAGCGAGAATACAGGTCCGAACGGACTGAAAGCGGCAAATCATCTTACTGCTTCTCTTACAGAGCTCGGGCTTCCTGTGAGGAGATTTAAAACGGGAACTCCGGCGAGAGTTGACGGAAGAAGTATAGACTATTCCAAAATGGAAATACAGAAGGGTGATGAATTTATAAGACCGTTTTCATTTTCCAATGAACCGGAGGATATATACAGGGAACAGGCGGATTGCTATCTTACATATACAAATGAAGAAACACACAGGATAATAAGGGAGAATATCTCCAGATCTCCGTTGTTTTCCGGTGAAATAAAGGGCACGGGACCAAGATATTGTCCTTCCATCGAGGATAAGGTCGTCAAATTTCCGGATAAAGAAAGACATCAGATATTTGTTGAACCTGAGGGATACTATACAAACGAGGTATATCTCTCGGGCATGAGCTCATCCATGCCGTTTGATGTGCAGGCGAGGATGATAAGAACGATGCCAGGCTTTGAAAATGCCGATATTGTAAGAAATGCTTATGCAATAGAGTATGACTGCCTCGATGCCACATGTCTTAAGGCAACACTGGAAACGAAGGTCGTATCAGGCCTGTATACGGCAGGACAGATAAACGGATCCTCAGGATATGAGGAAGCTGCGGTTCAGGGACTTATGGCAGGAATCAATGCTGCACTTGGACTGTCGGGAAGAAAAGAGATAATACTGGACAGATCGCAGGCGTATATAGGTGTGCTGATAGATGATCTGGTGACAAAGGAAAGCAGCGAGCCTTACCGTATGATGACCTCCAGAGCAGAATACAGACTGCTGCTCAGACAGGATAATGCAGATATCAGGCTCAGAAAGATAGGTCACGATATAGGACTGGTGAGCGATGAGGAGTATGACAGGTTTGTAAAAAGACTGGATCAGATATCTGAAGAGATCAGGAGGATAAAGAGCGTTAATGTCGGAGCAAATGAACATAACAACGCAATATTAAAAAAACTCGGAAGCTCTGAGCTGAAGGACGGTCACGGTGCAACACTCGAGAGCCTGATAAAAAGACCGGAGCTGAATTATGAATTATTGAAGGAGCTGGATCCGAACAGACCGGAGCTTTCATGGAGAGTCAGAGAACAAGTCAATATCAGTATAAAGTATGAGGGATATATTGAAAAACAAAAGCTTCAGGTAGAGCATTTTAAGAGGCTTGAAAACAGACTCATCCCGGAAGATATTGATTATGACAGAATCGAAGGACTCAGACTGGAGGCAAGACAGAAGCTGTCAAAGATAAGACCTGCAAATATAGGACAGGCAGGAAGGATCTCGGGAGTTTCCCCTGCGGATATCTCTGTACTGCTGGTGTATTTGGAAAAGCTTCAAAAAGGAAAAGCATAATGACTGAAAATTTCAGAGAAAAAGTATTAAAAGGGGCGGACTGCTTCGGTATAGAGCTGACTCAGCTTCAGACAGAGCAGCTATACGAATATTACAGGATGCTGGTCGAAAAGAATAAGGTCATGAATCTTACGGCCATAACAGAGGAGGATGATGTTATAACAAAGCATATCATCGACTCTCTCAGTCTTGCGTCATGTATAAGGATAACATCCCAGAAAATGATAGATGTGGGTACCGGAGCCGGACTTCCGGGCATGATACTGAAGATAGCCTTTCCGCAAACGGAAATGACTCTGTTTGATTCACTGAAAAAAAGGCTTGTATTTTTAGATGAGGTTTCGGAACGTCTCGGGCTTGAAAAGACAGCTACGCTTCACGGAAGAGCTGAGGATCTCGGAAGAAACGAAAAGTACAGAGAAAGCTTTGATATCGTGGTTTCGAGAGCAGTCGCCAATATGAATTCACTCAGTGAATATTGTCTTCCTTTTGTAAAGAAAAACGGTATTTTTGCGGCATATAAATCAGCCGAGTCTCATGAAGAGATAAAAAATGCCCTCGGAGCCGTAAAAAAGCTGGGCGGAAGCCTGACGGAAGAAAATGTATTCATACTGCCGGGAACGGAAATAGAGAGAAGAATAGCGATCATAACAAAAGTAAAAAGCACTCCGGCAGCATATCCGAGAAAAGCCGGAACACCTTCAAAGGACCCGTTGAAATGACAGAAACAATAGCTGCTATCTCCTCCGGAATGACAAAATCCGGAATAGGGATAATAAGAATATCAGGACCGGAAAGCAAAAAAATTGCAGAAAGCATATTGATCAGAAAAAGCGGAATCCCAATGAAGCTGGATATTCCGAGACATATTTATTACGGATACGTAGAAAATGTTTCACGTGAAACATTGGATGAGGTAATAGTACTGAATATGCCGGGACCGCATTCTTATACCGGTGAGGATACGGTGGAAATAGACTGCCACGGCGGGATCCTGATGATGAAGCGTGTGCTGGAATCAGTTCTTCAGGCAGGGGCAAGGCTTGCAGAGCCGGGAGAGTTTTCAAAAAGAGCATTTTTAAACGGCAGACTGGATCTTGCTCAGGCTGAGGCGGTAATAGATATTATCAATTCACAAAATGACAATGCTGCAAAAGCATCACTGTCGAGACTGAAGGGAATACTTTCCGATGAGATCAGAAGTATAAGGGGAGAAATATTAGAGAAGACGGCATTTATAGAAGCCGCGTTAGATGACCCGGAGCATTACAGTCTTGAAGGGTTTACGGAGGAGCTCAGCGACATTGCAGAGACACTTATCGGAAGAATATCGGCGCTGATCAGAAGCTATGAACGAGGCAGGCTGATGAGCGTAGGAATAAATACGGTAATAATCGGAAAACCCAATGCCGGAAAATCATCTCTGCTCAATGCGCTTTTAGGTGAGGAAAGGGCGATAGTGACCCAGATACCCGGCACGACGAGAGATACTATAAACGAAAGCGTATCATACAAAAATATTACTCTTAATCTTATAGATACCGCAGGCATAAGAAAAACAGAGGACATCGTGGAGCAGATCGGTGTGAAAAAAAGCTATGAATGTGCCGATCAAGCGGATCTGATACTGTGTGTCATGGATGTATCATCGCCTCTTGATGAAGACGATAAAAATATATTAGAATATACAAATAAGTCCGGGGCAGAGGTGTTATTCATACTTAACAAGGATGATCTGAACTCAAAATGGCAATTTGATGATATTTCAAAGGATATCCCCGGATCAAAGAAGAATCATATCCGCATATCGGCAAAGAATAATTCCGGCATCGAAGAGCTTTTTGAAACAATAGAAAAAATGTATTCCGAAGAGAATCTGTCGGAAAACGACGAGACGATCATAGCCTCTCTGAGACATAAGGAGAGTCTGGAAAAAGCCCGGGAAGCCTTGAAGGAGGTAAAAAATACGATCGAGGCAGGAATGCCTGAGGATCTTCTGACTGTAGATCTTATGGCGGCATATTCATCTTTGGGTGAGATAACAGGAGAAGAAGTGAGCGAAGATCTGGTAAATGAAATATTTGCCAGATTCTGTATGGGAAAGTGAAAATGGGAAAAATAATAGCACTGACAAATCAGAAGGGAGGAGTCGGAAAAACGACTTCGGCAATAAATATAGCAGCTTGTCTGGGAGAAGCCGATCAGAGGGTACTTCTGATAGACTTTGATCCGCAGGGAAATGCCACAAGCGGACTGATAGGAGTATTGTCTGAGGATCAGCCTACGGTCTATGACATGATATGCGGCAATGCGGCGGCAGGTGAATGTATCATTGAGGATGCCGCAGAGGGAGTGGATCTCATACCGGCAGATATAGATCTGTCCGGAGCCGAGGTGGAGCTGCTTGAAAATGAGGACGAGCAGACAAGGCTGAAGGCGGTCATCAGGCCTCTTAAGAAAAAATACGATTATATTTTCATAGACTGTCCTCCGTCAATAGGAATACTGACAGTAAATGCTCTGACGGCATCCGACAGTGCAATAATTCCTGTTCAATGTGAATACTTTGCGTTAGAGGGACTCAATCAGGTGCTCAATACCATAGAGATCGTAAAGCAAAAGCTTAATTCTAAACTTAAAATAGAAGGAATACTGTTTACGATGTACGATGTCAGGACAAAGCTCAGCGAAGAGGTTGTGGAGTCTGTCAGAGAAAGTCTCAATGAGAAGATATTCGAAACGGTCATTCCGCGAAATATCAGACTGGCCGAAGCGCCTTCTCACGGCGTGCCTATAACAAAATACGACTCCTCCTCCAGAGGGGCGGAAAGCTACAGGATGCTTGCGGCTGAGCTGCTGAACAGATAAGCAGTATTACAGGACCGACATAAGATAGTATTGAATTGATCCGGAGGAAAAATACAGAATGGCAAAAAGGGGATTAGGAAGAGGTCTCGGTGCGATATTCGGTGAAGAAACGGTGGAGACAGCAGCTGAGAAAAGAAATAACAGAAAAACAACCGCTTCGTCAAATACGAGAAAGGTCAGCGGTTCGACGGACCACGGAACAGAAAATAATAGTGATGTTTCACGTGAAACATTAAAGATCAAGCTTTCATTGATCGAGCCTAATTCCGAACAGCCAAGAAAAAACTTTGACGAGGACAGTCTGAATGAGCTTGCCGCCTCAATTAAGGAACACGGAGTTATTCAGCCGATCATCGTAAAAAAGAACGGACAGATGTATACGATAGTGGTGGGTGAGAGAAGATGGAGAGCGGCAAGAATTGCCGGTCTTAAGGAGATCCCTGCCATCGTAAAGGTGCTTAATGAAAAGGAAACAGCGGAGCTGGCTCTGATCGAAAATATCCAGAGAGAAAATCTGAGCAGCGTAGAAGAGGCTAAAGCCTTCAGAACGCTTCTCACCGAATTTGAAATGACCCAGGAGGAGCTGGCACAGAGGGTATCAAAAAACAGATCTACGATCACAAACAGTCTGAGACTGCTGCAGTTAGATGATGAGATACTCGAGCTGATAGATAACGGAGATCTGTCAGCCGGCCATGCAAGGGCAATACTTTCAATTAACGGAAAGAGGCTGCAGTACAAGGCTGCAAGAGAAATAATCAATAACGGAATGAGTGTCCGTGATGCCGAAAAGCTGGCAAAAAGAATGAATATCGCTGCCAGGAAGGAAACTGACAATAAAAACGAAGACGGGAATGAGGATGATAACAGGATATATTTAGAGGCTCTGGAGGGCGAGCTTACCGAGAGCATGAAGCTGAAGGTGAATATCAGGCAAAAGGGAAAAAGCAGAGGAAAGGTGGAAATAGAGTATTCCTCGGCGGATGAGCTTGAGCAGATCATCTTCAGAATCAGAGCAGGTCAGAAGGGAGAAGAGCTTATATGACACAGATGAGTATTGAGCTGATCACCGCAATGGCAGCAATAGCGATAAGTATTATAAGTATTATTATCGCTCTGTGTGCCATTATAAAATACAACAGGGTATATCGTCTCTATGACGGTTTCATGAGGGGCAGAGATGCCGAAAGCCTGGAGGGACTGATCCTTGAGGAAAATGAAAGGATCGAAAAGCTGGAACAGGCTGATCTCAACAACAAGGAAGTGATGAGATCCATGAACAGGAATATCAGATCCTCATATCAGAAGATGGGTATAGTTCATTATGATGCTTTTGAGGGAATGGGAGGAAAGATATCCTTTGCCCTGGCTCTGCTGGATTACACCAACAGCGGACTTATCATTAACTGCATGCACGGAGCAAACGGCTGCTTTTTGTATATCAAGGATGTGGATGCGGGGACAACAGGCATTCAGCTCGGAGCCGAAGAGAAGCATGCATTGGAAAAGGCACTGGGTTATGTAAAGGAATAAGCCGCACAGCTGCGAAAAGTATAAATCGCGCGGCCGGGTAAGGGAACAGTCATCAGGCCGGGTAAAGAAAAATCCCGAGGACACAGAGGAACAGAGCAGAAGGTGGCAAGAAAAAAAATAAGAAAAAAGAATATCAACGTAAAATTAGTTCTGATAATATCGGCATTTGTATGCTTTATTGCGGCTATGGTGATATATTTCGGGGACAGCTTTAAGACCACGGAAAGAGAATACAAGATATATTCCTCCATGGAGGAGCCGACTCTGCCCGTAATATACGCAAATATCGAGGGCTACTATGCCAATGTGATGCACGGATATCTTCAGGATATGAAAAACCGTGCCTCTGCGGAATGTATGACGCCGCTGCCGGAAAACAGAAGGCTGGAGCTTAAGATAAAGCTGTATAACAATATTATTTCAGAGCTGTCATATGAAATAAGAAGCTTAGATCTGGAGCATTACATAGAAAAGACAGAGGTGACGGAGTTTGTTTCAGGAGAAGACGGGGATATCTATGTGAAGCTCCCTATCCAGAACATGATAGAAAAGGATACGCCGTATCTGCTCAAGATAAGGCTGGGAATAGGAGAAAGAACCGTCAATTACTATACCAGAATAATATGGACTGAAAACGACAATATTTTCAGAATGCTGGAAACCGCAACGGATTTTACGAAAAAGACCTTTGACTACGAGCAGGCAAGGGATCTGACAGTATATCTCGAAACCGATAAAAATGCCGACAACTCCACGCTGGGCACAGTAGGGATCAATTCGACCTTCTCACAGATAACATGGGGAGACAGCGGCATGAGGCTGTCCTCGGATATAGACGTTTCGGTCCTGGAATATAACGGACTGATGGGAGCCGTGGAGGTCAGATACGATACTGAAAGTCCGGATGAGACCGGGGAAGCTACAGACAGATACAAAAATGTGGATGAATTCACCATGAGAGCCGGGACTGACAGGATCTACATGATGAATTATCTCAGAAGCACAAACCAGATATTTGAGGGAAGCAGACAGCTTTTTGCGGGAAACAGGATCCGGCTCGGAATAACCTCGGAGGAAAATCTTCAGACTCAGAAATCAGATAACGGAAGATACATAGTGTTCAAGACAAACAAGGAGCTCTGGAGCTATGATCAGACTGACAAGAAGGCAGTCAATATCTTCTCCTTCAGGAGTGAAAAGGACACCGTAAGAGCTGATTTTGACAATTACGATATTAAGATACTGTCGTCCGAGGATAACGGCAATATTGATTTTGCGGTCTACGGATATATGAACCGCGGACGTCACGAGGGCTATAACGGAATCGTATACTACAGATACAACAGTACGGATGATTCAATAGAGGAGCTGTTTTTTATTCCGGTTGCGGATACCTTTGAAAACATAAAGTTAGAGATCGATGAGCTATGCATGAAAAATGACTCGGGAATGTTCTATATCAAGCAGGGTGATGCGGTCACGGCTATAGATACCACATCCCAGGAAATGATGACCGTGGTATCAGGTCTGTCGGAGGACAGATACGCAGTGAGCAGGGATCAGACCAAGCTGGCGTGGATAGAGGGAAGTACATTTGAAGAAAACAGCATCAGACTGATGGATCTGGAGACCGGAAGCGCAAATACCATCTCATCCGGAACAGGAGAGGTGCTGAGTGTCATTGATTTTTATAACAGAGATCTGATATACGGAGTCAGGGGACTTTCGGACAACAGGATAATAAACGGAAGAGTAAAGGGCAAGCCTGTCAGCAGACTGGTAATTGCGGATCCGGAGCTCAATATTGTGATGGAATACAAAAAGTCAGGAATGTATTTTGATGACATAAAAACAGAAGGAAACAGAATACACCTGACGCTGTTCAGAAAGGGAGACACTCCTTACAGCTTTGTATTTGCGAGCAAGGATACCATAGTGAGCAGCGAAGCAGAGGAGGAACTGTATCTGAAATATATCTCCTCAGACAATTCAGGAACAAGAAAGAAGCTCTTCTATGTGGATCTGGATGAAAATATCAGGACTACAAAGAATCTCAGGATAAGCGCTCCAAAGAATATTTCATATGAGAGATCGGGAAATATCGAGCTGGGGACACATAAGACTGCAGAGACTGTGATGTTCTATGCATATGCCAACGGAAGGCTGAAGGGAAGGAGCAGCAGTCTGAAGGAAGCACTGGATATGTGCTATGACGAGATGGGATGGGTGACCGATAAAAACTCAGCTGTGGTCTACAGCAGGACAGATAAAGCCTCGACCTATACGATAAAGGAGCCCTTCAGCGCTGCGCAGCCGCTGCTGCTGTCTCTGGAAAATCAGCAGTTCACTGACGATACTATAACAAAGGACGGGTATATCATTATGGATGCCCAAGGAATAGAGCTGAACAGAATGCTTTATTATATTAATAAGGGGCATCCGGTCTATGCAAGGCTGAACAACGGAGAATACTGCCTGATATATGCATTTGACAGGACAAGCGTCAGCATATATTATCCGTCGGAGGAGGAAGGCATGAGTACTAAAGAGATCATGTCGATGGAAGACGCCGCATCGTATTTCGAAGCAAATCAAAACGACTATATATGCTTTGTAAAGTATCCTGGACGCTGATATTCTTTACAAAGGCAGTGCAAGGCATTATAATATTATTTCGCTAATTCAGAAATAAAGGGGAGCAAATGGAAAAATATATCATTAAGGGTGGCGCAGAGCTTAAGGGTGAAGTCACTATAGGCGGAGCTAAAAATGCAGCACTCGGAATACTTGCGGCATCGATAATGACAGATGAAGATGTTCTCGTTGAAAATATTCCTGATGTCAACGATATTAATGTAATGCTGGAGGCGATCGAGCATATCGGCGCAGTTGTCGAACGTATCGGCAAGCATACCGTAAGGATCAACGGATCGACGATAAACAGCTGTGAGGTCGATGATGATTTTATGCGCAGGATCAGAGCCTCGTATTATTTTATCGGATCATTGCTCGGAAAATATAAAAATGCAAAGGTGCCGCTGCCGGGCGGATGTGCCATCGGAGCGAGACCTATAGATCAGCATATCAAGGGCTTTGAAGCCCTGGGAGCCAGTATAAGCATACGCGGCGGCTATCTGTCCACAAGTGCCGACAGACTTCACTGCGCACATATTTATTTTGATGTGGTAACGGTGGGAGCCACGATCAACGTGATGATGGCAGCATGTATGGCGGAGGGTCAGACGATCATTGAAAATGCCGCCCGTGAGCCTCATATCGTAGATGTGGCGAACTTCCTGAACAGTATGGGAGCAAGGATCAAGGGTGCCGGAACCGATACCATCAGGATCACCGGAGTCAGGTCACTTCACGGCACACAGTATGCCATCATACCGGATCAGATAGAGGCCGGGACCTTTATGTGCATGGCAGCGGCATGCCGCGGCGATATTCTGATAAAGAACGTTATTCCGAAGCATCTTGAGTCGATCACGGCCAAGCTTCTGGAAATGGGAAATATCGTATATGAATACGATGAAGCTGTAAGAGTCATAGGCGCGCCTAAGCAGCGTCATACAGATGTCAAGACTCTGCCGTATCCGGGCTTTCCGACAGACATGCAGCCGCAGATAACGGTGGCATTAGCTCTGGCGGAGGGGGCAAGCATAGTCACCGAATCGGTGTTTGAAAATCGTTTCAAATACGTGGAGGAGCTGATCCGCATGGGAGCCGATATAAGAGTTGAGAGAAACGTTGCTGTGGTCGACGGGATAGAACGCTTTTCGGGAGCCTCGATCTCTGCTCCTGATCTGAGAGCAGGTGCAGCACTGGTTATTGCGGCGCTGCAGGCGGAAGGAACGAGCGTCATTGACGGCATAGGATATATCAGGCGCGGATACGAAAACTTTGATAAAAAGATAGCGGCACTCGGCGGGAACATCGAAAATGCATAAATTCTTAAGAGCGGCGGGATTTTCGGAGTACGATACAGAAGGTCCCGTTTACAGATTAATACGTAATATCGTCGCCGTACCGGACAACTTAAGCGCGAGGCTGGAGCTGGGGGACGGATGCGTTTTGTTCGAATACAGGATGCCGGTCAACAGCTATATAGGACTGTGTGCGGCGATAGTGCAGAGCGGCTCGGAATTTTCGGAGATACAGTATTATTATCCGTATTTTAATACCGGAGAGATCTCCACGGAGGCTGTGTGCACGGTAGAGCGGCATACACCGACAGAGACCTATTCAGGTATAATAGACGAGTACAATATTGCTCTGTCTCTGATATTTTTCATCAGCAATCCTCTGGACTACCGTCTCAGAGCAGATGCCGGAATGACGACACAGTTTAGAGGAACCTCCCTTACGGCATTCGCCAACGAGGCAACTATACTGCTGCCGGTAGTTCAGAACGAAGAGCTGCCGGAGGATCTGGAAGCCGAGCTTGAACAGGAAAGGCTGATGGCGGCGGCAAGAAACGGGGACGAAAGCGCCATAGAGACGCTTACGGCCTCGGATATAGATATGTATCAGGAGATATCCGAGAGAATAGAATCGGAGGATCTGTATTCGCTTGTGGATCAGAGCTTTATGCCGTGCGGAGTAGAGTGCGACCAGTATTCTGTAATAGGTGTTATTACTGAGCTTGCAGATACTGTAAATGAGTTTACAGGCGAGGCGCTCTGGCTGATACGCATTTCGGGAAATGATGTGGAATTCTGGATGTGTATGAGAAAGGAAGACCTGCTCGGTGAGCCTATGAAGGGCAGAAGGATCAAGTGCAGGCTCTGGATGACAGGAAGAGTCAATATGAGCTTCTGATCGCAGGCGGCGGCAAAATGCCTGACCGCAATTACAGGATAACGGATCATTAATGGCACCCGGGTCAAAAACGGGAGCAGGTGAATGAGACATGAAGGATACAACAAAGGGTATAATCCTTGCAACACTGACACCGGTGCTTTGGGGGCTTATGACCATACCCATAAGGACATTGGGTGAATACGGCATATCAGGACAGGATCTGGCATTTTTCCGGTGCATCATTTCCGGGACAGGATTATTTATACTTAATTTATTTATAAACAGGGACATACTGAGGGTAGATCTCAAGGGACTGGTGCTGTGCGGGCTGTACGGATGCTTCTGCTATGGTATAAGCTTTACGGCATATGCCATGGCGGTGGCAAGGATACCTGTTGCCGTGGCAATGGTGCTGATGTTTCTCTGTCCGGTATGGGTAAGTCTCCTTAATCTGATAGTATTTAAGGAAAAAATGAAGCCGGTAAATACCGTCAGCATATTGATATGCCTTGCGGGAGCCGTGCTGGTATCCAACATACTGTCGGTAAAGGGAGAGAGGATAGATATCTTAGGGATCATCTGCGCTCTGATAAACGGACTCGGAGCGGGACTCCAGCTTATTATCCCGAGAGCGTTTGAAAAGGAATATCACAAGGACACCTTTATCGTGTACGGCTTTCTGATATCGGCGGTAATGCTGGGGCTCATGACAAGCTTTGATGTGGTAGGAGCGGCGCTTGTCAGCGATACGGTGAAGGTGGCATGGAACATTCTGTTCCTGAGCGGGATATGCACGCTGGTGGCAAACTATGTATTTGTCAAGGCGGCAAATTATATCGACAGTACCCTGGTAAGCATCATATCGGCTCTCGAGGTAGTGGTAGGCTCACTGGTAGGATTTTTGCTGTACAAGGAGACTCTCAGCACGCCGCAGAGCATTGGAGCGGTGATCATAGTGATAGGAGCACTGCTGCCGAATATCCTGCCGCTGATAAAGAAAAAGCAGGATTTGACAGACAGCATATAAATGTGCTATTCTAATACGGCATCATAAAAGAGATGCAGTCAATAAAAATGTTTCCGTAGCTCAGCAGGATAGAGCGTTCGCCTCCTAAGCGAAAGGTCGTGCGTTCGAATCGCATCGGGAACATGGTTGGAAGTGCTGAAAGCCCTCATTTTATACGGGTTTTGGCACTTCCTTTTTATTGCAGGAACTGTATCTTTGAATAACATCGCAGAATTCGTAATGCTTTCTAAAATTGACAAAATCGTAGTCTATGTATATAATAATAAACATTATAAGGATGGTGATTAGAAATGAAGAAAGCTGCGTATAATATATTACCGGGAACAGAAAAAATTCTGCAGACTATGGGAGAACAGATTAAGCTTGCAAGACTCAGACGGAGTTTATCTGCGGAACTGGTTGCTGAACGTGCCGGAATCAGCCGTGCCTCTCTCTGGAAGGTTGAAAAGGGAGATCCGTCAGTTGCTATGGGCATATACGCAGCTGTCCTGCATGCCTTAAATAATTTTGACAAGGATCTGCTTCTTGTCGCCAGAGATGATGAGATGGGCAGACAGCTGCAGGATCTGAATCTGATTACAAGGAAACGTGCACCGAGGAGGTCTGAATAATGGCAGTGAATCAGAAAACGATCTTCGTTTATGATGATTTCAGTACAGAACAGCCTGTCCTTATGGGAAGTCTATATGTGAATGTTATCAAAGGCGGAGAATCCTATTCATTTGAATACGATAAAGACTGGCTGAGAAAAACAGGTCTTACTCTGACTCTGGATCCGGAGCTTATGCCGTATTCCGGAAGACAGTATCCGACCGGCAAGAACATTTTTGGTCTGTT
>JAQXPY010000056.1 GCA_029100885.1 Clostridiales bacterium
GCCGACGGCTCTATGAGAGACGCTCTCAGCCTGCTTGATCAATGTCTGGCATATCATTACGGCGACATACTGACGTACGAAAACGTGCTTGAGATACTGGGGGCGGCGGATGATTCGATGTATTCGGCCCTGTTTAAATGCGTTGCGACCAAAGACATCGAGGGAGCACTGAAGATAGTGGACGAGCTTATTTCGGAAGGCTGTGAGATCAACCGCATGATCAGCGATCTTATCTGGTATCTGAGAAATATCCTTCTGTCAAAGAGCCTTGGAGGACAGCAGAATACAGAGATCTCCGAGGAAAGGGCGGCATTATTCAGAAAGGATGCAGAGCTTGCGGACAGAGACAGGATAATAGGCATGATCGTTTCGATGTCCGAGCTGGAGAACAGGGTGAGACTGTCATCCCGGAAGCGTGTGCAGCTTGAGACGGAGCTTATAAGGATGTGTGTTCCGGAGCTTTGCGAAGCGGCTGCGGTCAGGCAGAAATCACCGGTGAGCGCAAGGATCAGTGTGGAGATCGCAGACAGTGCGGTACAGAAGAGCACGGCCGAAGGGAAAAAACCGGATATTGATTTTCAGGGCGCTGCGTTACCGGAGACAAGGGTTCCGGATATGAAGGAGCCGGATCAGCGTAATGAAGCAGGGACAGTCCCGATGCAGACGCAGACAGACAGAGCTTCAGCAGCCAATGCCTTACGGCATCCGGATCCCGGACAGAGCTCCGCGTCATACGGCGAAGCCGGAGGCATAGGAGTCGTAGACATCATACGCAAAAACTGGAATGCCCTGATCGGAGAGCTGTCGGCTTCGAACAGACCGCTTTTTTCCGGAGTGGTGCTGAAGGAGGAACGCGGCGGGATCGTGCTGCTGTTCGGAAATAGAATGAACTATACATTAGCGGCAAAGAACTCCGAGGAAAACGGGGTGCTTAAGCTGAGGGAGCTTGCCCAGACAAGGCTCGGAATCAGGGTCAGCTTTATGGCAAGGATAGCCAGACCCGGAGAGATAGACCCTGACATCGTCAGGGCAACGGATGAGGAGCTGGCGAGAATTAATTTTCCAATAAGTGTAGAGGATTGAAAAAAAATATATACAGAGGGTATCGAAATGGCAAAAAGAGGCGGATTTCCGGGCGGCATGCCCGGCAACATGAACAACATGCTCAAGCAGGCACAGCGTATGCAGAGACAGATGGAGGAGCAGCAGAAGGAGCTTGAGGAGAAGGAATTTATCGGGACTGCGGGCGGCGGAGCTGTCAGCATTGTGATCACGGGCAAGAATTCCGTAAAAAAAGTATCCATTGATCCGGATGCATGTGATCCCGAGGATGTTGAGACCCTTGAGGAGCTGGTCATGCTGGCGATGAACGATGCATCCGCAAAGGTTGCGGAAGCAAATGAGGCATTGATGGGCAGACTCGGCGGATTCGGACTTGGAGGTTTCTGAGATTGGAATACTACGGAGCGAGCATCGGAAAGCTGATCGAGGCGCTGTCGGCGCTGCCGGGTATCGGAAAAAAAAGCGCCCAGAGACTGGCGTTTCATATCACTGCGATGCCCGAGGAGCAGGCAAAGGGACTTGCGGATGCTATAGTTGAGGCCAGGACCAAAGTCAGATTCTGCAGTTCCTGCTGTACACTTACGGACGGAGAGCTGTGTCCTATATGCTCAAGCAGCAAAAGAAATCACAGACAGATCATGGTACTGGAGAATTCCAGAGATCTGGCTGCATATGAAAAGACGGGAAGATATGACGGTGTATATCATGTGCTGCACGGAGCGATTTCCCCTATGCTGGGCATCGGACCGAATGATATCAGGCTTAAGGAGCTGCTTCTCAGGCTGCAGGATGAGAACGGAGAGGCAGCAGCCGATGAGATAATTATCGCAACGAACTCAACGGTGGAGGGAGAAAGCACAGCGATGTATATCGTGAAGCTGATCAGAACGCTTGGGCTTCCCGTCAGGATCACAAGGATCGCTACCGGAGTTCCTGTCGGCGGAGATATAGAAAATATTGATGAGGTCACACTGGAGCGGGCATTGAGCGGCAGAACAGAGCTGTAACGGAGGCAATATGGATAAATATGAGTTTAAGCTGAAGATAGATAAGTTGAAGAAGCTTATTCATGAAGAGGATTACAATACTGCATTAAGGATAGTTCAGGCCATAGACTGGAACCGTGTCAGAAACGCGAATCTTCTTACCATGGCGGCGTCGGTCTATGAAAGAACAGACCATCTGCAGGAAGCCAAGGATATGCTCATCCTTGCCTTTGAGAGGGCGCCGGTCGGAAAGCATATTCTCTACAAGCTGACAGAGCTTTCATGCAGAACAGGCGATCTGGAGGAAGCGGAGGACTATTACAGAGAGTTCCGCTCTGTGGATTCTACCGATATAAGCAACTATATCCTTCAGTATATGATCCTGAAGGCAAGACATGCTCCGTATGAGAGGCAGCTGCTTCCTCTTGAGAGATACTGTGAGCTGGATCCGGACGAAAAGTGGCTGTATGAGCTGGCCTGCGCATATGAGTACGACGGAAGGATCGCAGACTGTGTCAGAACCTGCGATAAGCTTGCTCTGCTTTACGGCAGCAGCAGCTACAGCGTAAAGGGGCTGAGACTGAAAGCAAGATATACGCAGCTTACCGATGTCCAGAAGAACATTGTGTCTCCGAGAACCGTACCTCAGGAGGAGATACGCTATGAGGAGCCGGAGTATGATGAAGCCGGTCTGCGCGGCGGGAAGAAGGATAATGCCGAAAAGGAAAGCACTGTTTCCGAAGCCGTACCGGAAGACAGAGGCTTTATGCCGGAGGAACAGTCCTTATCCTCTGTGACGGCAGGCATATATGACGACCGCGGATACAGATACAGCATTGAGGATGCACCGGCAGCGGAGGAAAGAGACATTCCGAGCGAGGACGAGCTCGCTGCGGATAAGGAGAAAATGCAGAAGTACAGTGATGAGCTTGCTGCAGTAAGGTATGCCGATGAGGATGCGGCGTTCGATGCATATGTCAGAGCATATGGAAATGACGGCATCAGAGATGCGGTAAGCACCTCCTCTGAAGACAGGGAAGAACAGCTCCCGGACGGAGACGGGGTTCAGATGACACTGGATTTCGGAGGCGGAGAGCCTGTAATCGTCAGCGAGAAGGCAGAGGCGAAGGTCGGAGAAGTAACGGTGGATACCGGAGCAGTTAAGGCAGATGCCGAACGATCTGTTCAGCCGGAGGAGGCACAGGCGGCGGAGGCTGCAGCTTCGGAAAAGGTGATCATGCCTGATGCCGCGGCTATTTCCGGAAGCACGCCGATCGAATCGGCCGCAGCAAACCGGCAGATTCCCAAGGAGATTCAGGTGAAGGAGACTGCGGTATCGCAGTCCCGGGAGCCGGTGACCCAGAAACGGACTGCAGAGGAGCCTCAGTCTCAATCTCAGCCCCAGCCTCAGCCTCAGCATACAGAGCCTGTGGGCTTCCACATGATCGTCGAGGCCGAAAGCGCTGCAGAGGGACTGAGCATTGCAGTAGATGAGCTTAAGAACATACATGAAGAAAACGGAATCGAACACGCATCGGTAAAGACCACCGCGGAAAAGCTCAATCTCAGAGGCTTATCGGAGTCGGTACTCGAGAAGGTGCGGGGAAAGGATTTCGTAATAGAAAATGCCGGAAGCCTGTCGGAGGAGAATCTCAGGATCATCAGGGATTTTATTCTCGGTGACAGAAGCAATGCTATTGTGGTGCTTATCGATACGCCGGACGGACTGGACAGGATCGAGGATCTGATGCCGGAGCTTTTTGACATCTGCGACTATGTGTCGGATGAGGCAGATGAGGAGAGCGGGCAGTCTGAGGCAGCAGAAAGCAGCAGAAAGCCTGAGGCGGCAGCGGCTCGGGGCGGGCAGGAAGCAGGCGGAAAAATCAGAGAAGCCGAAGCTGTAAGCTCAGCACCAGCTGAATACGAAGAGGAAGCAGCAGATGACGGTCCTTATGAGGAGGAGACAGAAGAGGAGCGTCCGTATGAGGAGAAAAAGGAACCTGTAAAGCGCTCTAACGGAAAGGTGAAGCCGGAGAGGTTTTATAATATCAAGGATGTAGTACCTTCCGCACCGGATCATCAGATGGAGATAGAGGAGTTTGCCCAGTATTGTGCACAGTATGCAGCGGAGATAGACTGCAGCATCACCGGAACAAGCATGCTGGCTCTCTATGAACGTATTGAGCTTATGGAGGAGGACGGAATCCCTCTTACAAAGACGAATGCCGAGCAGCTGATCGAGGAGGCGGCCGACAGAGCGGAGAAGCCTCCGTTAGGTAAGCGTATTACGGGAATGTTTCATTCTAAGTATGACAAAAACGGACTGCTGATACTTAAGGAAGAGGACTTCGTATTCTAAAATGTAACTGTTCAGTCCCGAGTGAAGGCCGGAGAGGCCGGGGCTGAACAGTTCTTTATATCAGAAAATGCAGCAGATGGAGAGATTTCAGGAAGTATTTTATACTATAAATACAGATATCATACCGCAGCTGAAGATCGTTATGACAGACAATGCCGTGCTGATCCTGGCTGCGGCATTTGTCATTCTTATGGTGTATATGGGCCGCAGAAAAGGCTTTATAGCCAAGATCCTGTCTGTCGGTGCGCTTATCATTACACTTATTGCCGAGGTGAAGCTGTTTCCTTATGCTTTGTCTCTGCTGGAAAAAAATGAGATCGTCGGAGATTTTTTTCTGAATATTGCAAGGAGCATGATAAAGCTTAACGGAAGTGAAGCAGGCTCCTCTCCACTGTACGATCTGCTGGGGCTGGATCTGCTGGCGGAAAATGCGGCGGATATGATAGAGACGCTGGCGGTAAAGATCCTGTGCTTTATCGTGATCTTTATTGCGGTCAGACTGCTGCTCGGGATCGTATCCATGCTGGCAAGAGGACTGAAGAGGATAAGGCTGTTTGATGCCGCTGACAGACTGCTCGGTATGCTTCTCGGTGCGGCTGAAGCACTGCTGCTGATCTGGATAATGATGATAGTAGTCTCCGGATTGCCGGATGTTCCTGTATGCAGATTTATTCTGGATCAGATCATGGAAAACAGGATACTGCTGGAGATATACAACCAGAATCTCCTGATGCAGTTCGCGGCAGATCTGCTGGTGTAGGTGATTTTGTCTAAAAAATAACAATTATTGAATTATGAATTCGGTATTGTTATACTAAAAAAGAATTCGGTTTCTTTTTTTTGAGACCGAATTCATCTTATTTTTTGGGGGATTTAAGTTGAGCTTAAATTTTTTTAACACGGAGGAGATTATGATGAAAAAATTACTTGCACTTGTACTCGGTGCAGGAATGATCCTGTCACTGACAGCATGCGGCGGTTCATCAAGCACAGCTGCTACAACAGCAGCTCCTGCAGCAACCGAAGCAGAAACAGAAGCACCGGCAGAGACAGAGGCTCCTGCAGCATCGGGAGAGGTCATCACACTCAGAGCATCACACTCATGTGCCGAGACCCATCCGTATCATCTTGGCCTTCAGAAGTTTGCAGAGCTTGTTGACCAGAAGACAAACGGAGCAGTTAAGATCGACATCTTCGGATCCGCTCAGCTTGGTGACGAGCGTGCGAACATCGAGGATCTTCAGATGGGAACACTTGATATTGCCGTTTCTTCAACGGGACCTCTCGGAAACTTCGTAGAGGACTTCCTTATCCTTGACCTTCCGTTCCTTTTCTCTAACTACGATCATGCACACGCAGTGCTTGACGGTGAGATCGGACAGGGACTTATCGCAAAGCTTGATGACATCGGCATCGTAGGCGGAGCATTCTGGGAGAACGGTTTCCGTGAGATGACAAACTCCAAGCACCCTATCGAGTCAGCAGCTGATGCGGCAGGACTTAAGCTTCGCTGCATGGAGAACCAGGTTCACATGGATGCGTTTGCAGCACTTGGCATGGATCCTACGCCTATGGCATGGTCAGAGGTATTTACAGCTCTTCAGCAGGGTGTTATCGACGGTCAGGAGAATCCTATCGCTGTTATCTACTCAAACAAGGTTTACGAGGCTCAGAAGTATCTTGCTATCACAAACCATGTATATTCACCTTCACTGATCCTCTTCAGCAAGTCTGTATTTGAGGGACTTGATCCGGCATATCAGACAGCACTTCTTGAGGCAGCAAAGGAAGCTGCGGATTATGAGCGTTCCTGCTGCGAGGACAATGAGTCCGCACAGATCGAGGAGATGAAGGGACTTGGACTTGAGGTGACTTATCCTGATGTAACAGAGTTCCAGGCTGCTATGGCACCTGTATACGAGAAGTATGCGGCACAGTTCGGTCAGGAGAATATCGACGCTATCGTTAACTATGCATATTGATGGTAATGCCGGGACTCTGAACCGGTGTGCCTGAAACAGTATTAAGAAAAGCAGATTTTAAAGAGATTAAGGGGGATCGTCTTTACGGTCCCCCGTATGCAGTTAAAAAAGAGGGAGTTTTTTAATGCGTGTACTGGACAAGATAAGCGGCATCATAAACCTTCTGGTTGAAAATGTTGTCGCAATACTGATGGGACTTATGACGGTCGTTGTCTTTCTTCAGGTACTGTTCCGCATCACATCGGGGTCCCTGCCTTGGTCTGAGGAGATCGCAAGGTATATGATGATCTTTATGGTGTACATGGGAGCAAGTGTCGGAGTGAAAAACAACAATCACATCGCAGTAGAATTTGTTGTGGGTCTGCTTCCGAAGAGAGGCAGGGCCGCTGCAGAGGTCATTGCGGACATTCTGATGCTGGTCTGCTTTGCCATCATCATTTATTTCGGTCTTAAGGTCGTAAAGGTCACGATGATGCAGAAGTCCCCGGTTCTCAGAGTGAAGATGGGATACGTCTACATGTCACTGGTTGCGGGAGGCATACTCATGTGCCTTCAGACTATAGTTAATCTGGTGCATTCCTTTGCGGCACTGATAACCGGAGATTCGAGTCTCGATGTGGCAGAGGAGCCGTCTATCATCAGCAGCGGACTGGAAAAAATTGATAAGTCATCGGGTGAAGCGAAGTGCGCAGATCGTGCAGCCGGGGATCCTGAGGCTTCGGATGAGAAGAAAGGAGGAAAAGAATAATGTCACAGGGAACCATTGCTCTGATCCTGTTCGGAACACTTATTCTGCTGTTCATGCTGAAGGTTCCGGTAGCGTTTTCTCTTATTCTCTCATCTGTTCTGGTGCTGTTCCTCACCGGAACGGGACTTGAAATGGTGCCGAAGAAGCTTTTTACCTCGTGTGATTCGTTTTCGTTTATGGCTGTTCCGTTTTTCCTGCTGGCGGGCTCACTGATGAGTCAGGGCGGCATATCGGAGCGGCTGTGTACCTTTATCAACAGTATCTTCGGCCGTTTCCCGGGCGGACTGGGAATCGTTGCAATCATTGCCTGCGCATTCTTTGCGGCTATTTCGGGCTCCGGTGCGGCTACAACGGCTGCTATCGGAGGAATGATGATTCCGGAGATGGTAAAGCACGGATATGACAGGGATTTCTCCGCTGCAACAAGTGCATCAGGCGGCTGTATAGGAACCATCATCCCGCCGAGTATTCCTTTCGTTACATACGGAGTACTTACCGGATGCTCGGTAAGCACACTGTTCATGGCAGGCTTCCTGCCGGGCATTCTCATGGCTATCTGCCTTTGCGGTGCTGTAGTGTTCGTTTCGAAGAAGGAAGGCTACAGGGACAATTATAAGGCATCAGGACAGGAAATATGGACCAGCTTCAAGAGAGCATTTCTTGCACTTATGATGCCGGTCATCGTTCTCGGAGGCATCTACGCGGGACTGTTTACTCCGACTGAGGCTGCGGTCGTTGCGGTAGTATACGGCTTTATCGTCGGTGTATTCATTTACCGCAATATCGATTTTAAGCTTCTGCTCAAGATC
The DNA here is from genome assembly GCA_029100885.1 of Clostridiales bacterium. GTDB lineage: Bacteria > Bacillota > Clostridia > Lachnospirales > Lachnospiraceae > Avilachnospira. Next base: position 7,947 of record JAQXPY010000056.1, read on the forward strand.
CTTAAGGACGGAGCTGTCAGCACTGCCCAGATCATGATACTGATCTGTGCCGCATCCCTTTTCGGATATGTACTGACCACAAATCGTATCCCGGATATGGTAGCAAATGCGGTGCTGGGCCTGAGCAGCAACAAGATAGTGATACTGCTTCTGATCAATGTCATGCTGTTAGTGGTAGGAACCTTCATGGATACTACTGCGGCGCTGATCATTCTCGTGCCTATCTTCTTCCCGATCATTACGGAAATAGGAGTCAATCCGATCCACTTCGCGATGATCATCTGTACCAACCTCGCGGTGGGACAGGTAACGCCTCCTTTCGGCTGCAACCTTTTCGTTGCATGCGGAGTTGCAAATGTGGGGCTTGAGGGCATATCAAAGAAGGTCATTCCTTTCATAGCCGCCCTTATCGTCTGTGTTCTGCTCGTGACCTATATCGAGCCGATCAGCCTGCTGCTTCCGACGATCCTCGGAGCAAAGCTTTGATAGTTGTCAAATAGCAATATTTTAAAAGATCCGCTGCTTAGACCGCAGACGGATCTTTTTTATTGGGTAACAGATCGAATAGGACGGAGTCTGTCCGGCGTACTCTTCTCTGGTGTATGGCAGTAACGGAGCCAAAAAAAGATGGCCTTGATTTAGCCGGGCTTAAAAAAACGGGGAAAAATTAAATGCAGAATCAAAAAAATAATTAGTATGCAAGATATTTTGAAGAAACATTAAAAAAATAGAAATATTGTTGAAAATGCACTAATTATTAGATTTTATCGTTAAATTATTGTCCAAAATGTTAAAAAAATATTCATCATGTTAGTTTTATAACTAATATTTACTTTTATTTTCTCATTTGATATTGTGGGCTTACGATAAGAATTGTTCGCGGGAAAAAACAATATCCTGCAGCTTGAGTCCTGAGAAATGGGGGAATAGGATAATGGCAAAAGAGTTATACATCAATTCGATTGAATCACTGAACGAGGCACTGCCTCTTATCAGAGCAGACCAGGAAAAGTATGCTCAGTTTACACAGGAGCAGGTCGATGCTATCTGTGAAAAGGCGGCTATGGCAGCGTCAAAGATGCGTATTCCGCTCGCAAAGATGGCGTGCGAGGAGACCGGCTACGGTGTACTTGTAGACAAGATCACAAAGAACCAGTATGCATCCGAGCATGTCTGGAACTATATGCGTCATGTTAAGACCTGCGGAGTAATTGAAGAGGACAAGGCATTCGGAACAAAGAAGATCGCTACACCAAAGGGCGTTATAGCTGCTATTACTCCTACAACAAACCC
>JAQXPY010000057.1 GCA_029100885.1 Clostridiales bacterium
TGAGCATCCGACATATGTGACATCAATTCAGCAGCTTCGTTTGCCGCCGCATTACAAACCACGATATCATGGAGTCCGAAGCCGTATATTATCATTGATACAATACAAAACAGTACGACCGGCATAACCAGCGCAGCCTCAAGGGTAAAGCTTGCCTCGGCAGTACACCGAATACTTTCGGCTTTTTCCGGGGTCCCGGCTTTTTTCAGGCTCCTGGATTTTTCCGGGGTCACGGTTTTTTTCCGGCTCTTTGCCTTTTTCCCGGGTATTGTCCGCGCCAAAATCTGTACAGTGTCTTTTCCGCAACTCATCATTTCCATATCCGCCATCCGAAATGCTCCTCCGCTATTCAAGGCATCGACAGCCGGTCTGCAATGTCCATGACACCGGCAGCGGCAGCGGGGATCACCATAAAGGCTGCAAAGGGCAGACCTTCTCTGTTATCCTTATGCCTTGCCGTGCAGAATCCGATCACAATAACAAACAGCGAATATACAGCACAGCAGCCAAGGCTCACCGCAGATGTCAGAATTGTTATTTCAGCCGGCAGATACAGTCCGCAGACAGCAAGAAGTACCGCATCTCCCTTTCCGACACATCCCTTTGTTATTGCCGAGGCAGCAAAGACTATTGCCGCCGGAGCCAGAGCAAATAGAATATCAACGGCCCCTCTCCCTGCCGCAGCAGATAACGATGCACCTGCTGCCGCAAAGGCTGCGCTCGGCAGGAGACTGATCCTTCGTTTTTTTATATCCTCCGCTGCACACACAACGACATAAATAATAAGGAGCAGACCTCTCACAATGATAATATATTTCATATACGACTCCGTTTCATGTTTTCACTCGCTGTGACTCTTTCCGCAGTATGAACAGGCTCGCAGACCCTCTGCTTCACTGAGTTTGACAGCCCTCGCATAAGATGTCACTGCGCTGCAGCCTTCCGATGAATGATATGCCGATCCATTGGCAAAATAATAGACCCGTCCGGTATTGCCCGGTCTGCAGCTTGGACAGGCATGGTATTTTCCTCCGCTCTCATTTCTCAGCTCCGGCATTTGTTCTGCCTGAGCAGTAAGAAATACATTGCTAAGATAATGACAGCCCGGATCCTCATGATACACGCTCCCGTTATTTGACAGGTATACCATTCTGTCATCCTCCGTACTTTCCGGATCGTATTTGCTCCTGCCTCTTCCTCCCTGCGATCCGATCCATGCCCGTTTGTTTATCACTATACTTTTCTTCATGGGCATTATGCTGAATATCGAAAACGGCATATCCGGCTCGTATTTCAGCTCAATATACAGTATCGAGGGATCCTTTTCATTTTCATCTGAAAAAACCGTGCTTTCCGTGTCAAAATACAGGTTCTTTACCGGCTGTTCCGATGCCTTTGACAGTATCAGTGCATATACCGCTCCGGTCTCGGCTCCGTCGATAAGACCTGATGCAAACTCTCCTGCGCTGCTTTCTTCCGTTTTGTCTTCAGGTATCCTTTTTACATACTCGGCGACAGTCATCTTTTCTCCTATCTTTTCCATATAGCTTAGCAGACTTCTCTCCGATTCCATTATTTTGAGCGGAAAAAGACAGAAAAACATGAGAAACATGAATATCGGAAGCATGATCGCTGCTTCCAGAGTGATGCTTGCAGCCGCACCGAAAGCTCTGTTCAAGGGAAAGAAAGAAAAGCGCATTCCGAAAAGCCGAAAAAGCCGAAAACGGTTTTTTTGATTCTTTAAGAAATGAAATGTTATATTGTTCTGTCCGGTCAATTTCCTTTCTATGCAGCCTATATCTGTGGATTCTATATTTGAGTTGTTCTTTCCCGGCTTCAAAACGCGCTTTTCCTCCTTTCCCTGCTGCAGATCATTTCATTTATTATTCCGGCTGCGTGCAGTTGTTCTTGACATTACCGGTTTATTCTGAATTATCTGATGATGATTTGCAGATATTATTCCGGCTGCATGCGGTTGTTCTTCAGCTGCCGGTCAGTAGCTGTATGAGGTAGGCACCCTCATCAGATAGCCGCCTGTATCACTGGCGCCTGTATCACTGGCTCCTGTATCGACTCCCGTATTTCCGCCTGATACGATCTGACCTGCCGCAATCCCGACTGTGTCACCGCCTGATGCAGCGCTGCCTGCAGTATTCCTGAATTCTGACGGGAGGAGCTCCGAAAACAGATGTCTGGTCCTCACCTCTGCCAGAAGCTCTGCGGAATATATCATCCGTCTCATCCTGAAATCCTGCTGTTCCTTTCCGATGCACATCTGGATGACATCCATACACCTGTAGTCAAGGTCTGTACTGTACAGAGAAAACAGCAGCATCTTTAAATAATCTATGTATTTCATTCCCCTTCGGCTTCTGTTTTCCGGTACTGCAGCATTTCCCGAGGCCATTGCGAGGAGCCCTTCGACCGTCAGATAAAAGCTTTGTCTGTCATGCATGAAGCTGACCCTCTCCCCCGCCAGCAGATCTCTTACATCGCAGACAGCCTGACCGAGAGCCCAGATGCTCATGACTGTAAAGGCCACCACCGCAGTGAGCGGCGTCATACCAAAGGCACCCGCAATGCTCATAGCCAACGCTCTTGCCTCAGCTCTTTTTTCCGTATCGGAATACAGATACAGCAGGTTCAGTCCAGTCCTTATCTCAATAAGCCTTTTTACCGCAATACTGAGATTCTCCTGATCGCTGCTTTTCCCAAACAGCACATATTCTGTTTCAAAATGTCCGCTTCCTGTACCTCTGCTTTCCCTGTCATAGCTTCCTCTTCCGAAATAATCTGTAAAATCCGCAATATACTGTGTCAGAAAGATCCTGTCTGCAAGGTCGGTTCCTCCTCCCGATTCGCCGGCACAGTATTCCTCCGAGGGTCTTTCCTCCATTTTCAGCAGCTCTGTACTCACCTCTGCGCCCTCAGGAAGGACCATTTTCAGAAAGCTGCTGCTCAGAAGCTTCTTTATTCCTTCCAGTTTTTTCTCTGTCTCCCTGTCCCTGATACCGTCTCTGCATCCGATCTCCAAAAGGTCAATACATGAAAACTGCTGCAGAACAGGTCTCCATAGAGCAGCCTCATCAAGCTCGTCATCCTCATCCTCCGGCTCCCAGCTGCTGATATAGCTTTCGATATCCTCTGCTTCGGCTATCAGTGAGTCCAGTTCTTCTACGACTGACCGTGCCCTTACGGGAAGCCCCGAGATTTCAGCCCTGCGTTCTCCGTCCTCTGCCACATAGCTTTCATATTCCGATACATCTTCATTCATCCTTTCCCATGTCCCGCTGCTTATCCTCCCGCTGTTTAGTTCTTCGTTCAGTCTGTTTTTGGAATCCTGCAGTCCCTTCTCCATTTTATCGGCTTTTCTCTCATACTCCTCCGAAAGAGGTGCAAATCCTCCGAGAAGCCTCTGCATTTGCTCTGCCCTGGAAATGAAACCGTATCCGTCATTACTGTTTAAAGCGGACATTCCCTCTGCATGAAGAGTCTTCAGTTCATCGGATAGTGCGGTTATCCTTCCGATCGTCTCTTCCAGCCTTACTGCCTCTGCAGTGTGACCGTCATAAATATCCGATAAACCGCTTACCGAGCCTCCCTCGGTGATTCCCTCCGAAAAAGCCAGTGCTTCAGTCATGTCCCAGACTGAGGCGCATATCCCGTACTTCATGTAATCCAGTACCTCTTTTTCAAAGTACTCTGCTCCGTCATCTGTCAGTAGTCTCAGATCCGTTACCTGAATCGACTCGGTCTTCATCGGATACCAGTTTTCCGCCTCAAAATACGGATCCATAAATCCTCTCATCTCATCGCTGATCTGATCAAGAGCATAGTGCTCGAGTCCCAGAAGACGATACTCCTCCCAAAGCTTTCTGTGATACTGGGAAAACAGCGAATCCACCGCCGAATTTGCCGCAACAGTCAGATACAGCCTTCGTCCCTGTGTCGCCGCAGATTCAAGGATCATGAACAGCAGTGAAATGATCATTGTCAGGATCAGTGCAAAAAATACGGTGATCTCCCCCGATGCTGTTTTCCTGCTCTTCATAATGCTCCTGTCATAAAATATCGTCTGACAGAGTACCGATGCTGTTGAATATCTTCGTAAGCAGCTGATTGATCTGGGTCTTGAAAACCGCAACCAGTCCAATGAGCACCACCAGGATCAATACAACTTCTATAACCCCTACGCCCTCCTCGTCTTCAATAAATCTTCTGACTTCCTTTGCTGCTCCCTTAAGAGTGCTATGCACCCTGCTTCTCAGCAGGAAAAACTGATAGTAATACTGTTTCATTGATTTTTTTCTCCTTTGCTGTTCAAATGCCGACTCCCTGCTCTGCTACATAAGATTCATCATTGCCGGAATCGCCACGATCATCATTACTGTCATAAGAGAGAGCATCAGAGGCAGCATCAGCTTGGTGCCTGCCTCCTCTCCGAGTCTTCTGGCAGTATTTTTTCTCTGCTCAAATGCATCGGCTGCCTCCAGCAGCATTGCACTCTCCGATCTCGCATCTCCTATCCTCCTGTTCTGCTCCAGAAGGGATACGAGTTTCAGATAACAGTTTACCCTGCACCTTCCGGCAAATTCAGAAAATGCCCGTCCCTCCGGCATGCCCTTTTCCAGAGCTCCGGCAGTTATACTCATTTCCTCATATACGGCGCGTTTTTCGGTCCTTCCCTCAGCTGCCGCGGTTTCATATAGTTCTGCTATTCTTATCCATGCATTTCTTACTGTCATTCCTGCACCCATATAGATGATCAGCTTGGAAACGACCTCCGAATAATCCATCAGCAGTTCATTTTCTCTGTCCTTCAATTTCCTTTTTCTATCCTGTTCAGGCTTAAGCCCAAGAAGTATGCAGGCCGCCGCCCCGACTCCAAGTATGCCTATCCAGCCGTTATTTTCAGGTACTGAATAACTGAGTCTGTACCCTTCGATTTCCTCCGGCAGCCTCAGTTCCGGATCGGATACCGTACTCCTGTCGGTCTTTTCAAGTGTATTGAACAGCTTTGCGTATATGTCCTCTTCTCCCTTGATCTCGACCGGACAGACAGTCACCGGAAATGCAAAGGTTTCCTTAAACTCACCCGCCCGCATGCTTACCTTCAGCACGGTATCTACAGCTGACTGAAGCTCTGCGTTGCCGATCTCTCCGTCGTAGGATATCAGCTCCGGATCCGAAGGATACCAGCTGAGTCGAATTCCCTCATAGCCTGCTATGGTCTTCTTCAGACTCAGAGGGCTTCTGATATTACCCAGGCTCTCGTTTCCGTTCAGAATATGCATTCCTATCTCCTCCGCCAGCCTGTTCATTTTCTCCGCTGCTTCCTCCTCGGTAAATTCCCTCGGCGAGACCCTGACCGTTATTCTCCTCTTCTCTTCCCCTATGCCGCTGACATCCAGCTCATATTCACGGCTCACGGTGCCCGGGTCTCCCCGTTCAAGGCAGCCGCCTGTATCAGGACTGCGGCCTGACGTAACTATCCACGAAGCCGCCGCAAGCGCCGCTGCGGCTGCCGCGCATATCAGCTGCTCCCTTGTCAGCCTGAGCCTGACGGTTCCGTTTCTGAAGCGCTCTTCTGTATCACTGCTCCTTTGCTTATTCTTCTTAAACAGTACTGGATGTATTCTTTTATTATTCATACGCAGATATTGAGTATCCTCCCTGAAAACCAGCAGGAAATGCCTATCAGCAGCAGGCAGACCGTCATTATGATCCTTCCTGTCAGCGTCTGATACATAACATCCAAAAATCCGTCGGAGGTAATATCGATATACAGAATGATGAGAAACGGCAGAACATTCATAAAGCTCTGCTCATACCGCTTTGCCGCGGTCATATTCTTTATTTCCTCCGTCACCGCCGTCTTATCTCTGATTATTCCCCCTGTCCTTTCTATTATGTCCTTCAGACTGCCTCCGCTTCTCTTCGCTATGGTAAACACCTCGGCAAAGCTCCTGATATCACCGTTTCCGCTTCTTGCCGCAAAGTCATTCAGCAGTACCTCCACCGGCTTGTTCAGCCTGATGCCTCTTACTATTACCTCAAACTCCTGTGCGATCATCGATTTTTCTCCGAACAGCCTCACAAGCTCAGGCACCGCGCTCGAAAAGGCATTTTCGACCGACAGCCCTGCGCTTAGAAAGCCGCTGAGTATCCATATGCCTTCTTTGAATTCCAGCATCAGCTTCCAGTCTCTTTTCCTTCTCAGGGCCTCCCTCCTGATCCCGGGATAGATAATAAAGCTTAACGGAACAAGTACCGAAAGCAGGAAAAGGCTTCTGTAAAATGTATATGCCGCAAGGGCGCACAATGCCGCTCCCGTTATCCCCTCTCTCAGCCTGTCCTCAAGCGTCAGTCTGTAGATCCTATAGTCTGTCAGTGATGATTCCTGACATTTCGAGCTTTTCTCTATGAATAAGCCTGCCGCATTTTTCAAGCCTGCTTCTTTCAGGATCGTATTCAAAAAGTCTGTTAAGCCTGATCTCACCGTTGTCAACTCCTTTTATCTCCGATATCTCCACTACTCTTCTGCTGTGATCCCTCATTCGCTGGAGATGAACCATAATATCCAGTCCGGCGGCGATCTGACTCCTGATCGCCTGCAGCGGAAGCTCCACCGCCGACAGAGTCATTGTTTCCAGCCTTGTAAGCATATCCGAAGTGGAATTGGCATGTCCCGTGGACAAAGAGCCGTCATGTCCCGTATTCATCGCCGACAGCATATCCAGAGCCTCGGCTCCGCGAACCTCGCCTACTATGATCCTGTCCGGACGCATCCGCAGAGAGGCTCTTATCAGCATTGACATGCTTATTTCTCCTTCTCCCTCGGAATTGGCATCTCTTGTTTCAAGGCTGACCAGATTTCTGATATGCCTGATCTGAAGCTCTGCCGAATCCTCGATTGTGATCACTCTTTCATCTTCCGGAATAAATTGTGTAAGTGCATTGAGAAAAGTAGACTTTCCGGAAGATGTACCACCGGAAATAAAGATGTTGTAGCCTGCTCTTACCAGCAGCTTCAGACACTCCGCAGCCTCATGCGTGACGGTGCCTCCCGATATCATTCTGTCTATCCCTATCGGTTCTGGAAATTTTCTGATCGTAACGGTCGGGCCCTTTAACGCTATGGGCGGCAGAACTATATTGACACGTGATCCGTCATACAGTCTTGCGTCTGCTATGGGAGAAAAGGTATTAACTCTCCTGTTTATTCTGCTGACGATCTGCTGGATGATATCCTCCAGTCTCTCCTGATTTTCAAAGCTTATATTCCATTTTTCAATTTTGCCTCCTCTCTCGATAAATATCTCATCAGGACTGTTTATCATTATCTCTGTTACCGCCCTGTTATCCAGAAGCTCCTGCAGAACATCCAGCTTTCTGAAGCTGTTGAACAGTCTGTTTTTCAATGTCAGCCGTGTCCTGAGACTCAGGCTGTTCTGTTCATGCATATTATCCAGAACCCTGTCTATGCAGCCGAGCAGTTCCTCGTCTCCCTGTTCCTTTCCGCTGCTGAATTCCCGCAATACTGTTTCTCTCAGCTGTTTGTACAGCCTTTTTTCTTCTTCCATTTCCTGTTTCCCAAGCCCGATCTGCGTATTCCTCTATACCTCCCTGAGTTCTCTTACCAGGTCCCCCATTTCGCCGTATATCAGAGCTTCCATATAAGGTACGCTTCCGGAATAATCGGCCGGCGGGAGTGTGACTCTGATCATTTTGTCCGCTAAATCGTTTCTTTCCGCGCTGTTCAGATAATTCAAAAAATCATTGACCTTGATATTCTCCGCATATCTTTCCGAAGCAGGAATATAGACCTTTCCGCATATTTCCATAATATCGGCCGCCTCATCCGCAAATCTTCCCATTTCAACCACTATCACCTCATACAGACTGTTTTTCAGGATCGTATTGATGAGCCTTACATAATCCTCCCCGCTGACTGCATTTCTGTCCTCCGCATACCGTATAGGCGGAATATACTCTATGCCGCAATAGCTGTAGGTCATTGAACAGATCCTCTGCGCATTCAGACTGCCCTGTTTCATATGGTAGATGGCATCCGAAAGACACGATGAATAATTTTCGCCCGTCAGTCCCTCTAACCCTGAAAATTCCTCAAGTGTAAGATACAGGGTCTTTCTGCTGCGGCTGAGCATGCTGCAGAGCGTCATGGAAAATGCACTCTTTCCCCAGCCTCCCGCCGGGCTGTACACTCCTATGATCCTTACCGGTCGTCCCAGATGCTCCGATACCCTCACCATTTCCATATCCCTGCAGCTGTCCATTACTTCTCTCATCAGACCGTCCGCAGACTGATATTTGCTTACATACCTGTACCTTGCGTTTTCTTCTGCCAGGGCAGCTCCGAAGGGTGAACCTTCTGTCAGCCCTATGATCCTTCCGGCATTTATTCCGTTCTTTACATCCATACCGCCTGAAATGATCTCACCGTCAGCAAGCAGTACTTCTATCCTGTGCTTCTCGCTGAATGCCGCACATTCGTACGGATCGCTGAAGGGTACCGCCGTCAGTATCAGGTTGTTTTTACGGTTGACATACTCGCAAAATCTCTCTGCGTACTGTCTCTCACCTGTCAGCACTGCCATTATCTTTTCCATAGCCCGTTCCTCCGTTAATTGTCATTTCCGTACTTCAATGCTGCCAGATAAGCCTTGTCACGGCGCCAAGAAAGATGAATACTCCCATGGCTATACCATGCCCCGGCTGCCTTTGGCGGCATGATCCAATCATATTCATGCATAAAGCATATATACCTGCTGCCAACACCGAATACACTATGATATCCAGTCCATAGCTGTCCGGATATGCCAGAACCGTCAGCATATACAGCTTCACATCTGCTCCTCCCAGCTTCCTCAGACAGAAAAACACTATCAGCACCGCAATGAAAGCGCACTCATACATCAGCGCCTCCGCTTCCGCTGCATACGGAAACACGGCAATTATCAGAAGCTCACATATCATTCCGACACCCGTAAGGATGTTGTATACCTTGTTCTCTAGTGCATCCGTCACGGCAGCCGCTGCAAGTATGCAAAGCAGCACCAACGGACGAAGAATTCCTGACAGGTCCATAAATACACACCTTCCTTTTCCGCAGAAAAGGCAGCAAAAAAACAATACCTGTTTGTTTCTTGTGATCCGCGGCAGAATCGCCATAGATCTCAGATCTCTCTTAAATGAGAGTTTAGAAGACAGAGAGCTTAAGAGAATATCTCTGTCAGAATAAAAAACCAAAGCTGAGAAGCAGCCTTTAAGGTGCTTTTATGATACTCCACCCCAGGCTGCTTCGTCAAATAAAAAAATTATAAACTTTTCTTTTTCTGCGGCAGAGGTATCTGTGCCAGGATGACCGCCGCAAACATCAGAGCTCCTCCTGCCATTTCCACAGGCAGCATTCTCTCGCCTAATACCACCCAGCCTGCCAGCGCACCGAACACGCTTTCCAGACTCATCACCAGACTTGCCAGTGTAGGATTGACATCCTTCATTCCGATGATCTGAAGAGTGTATGCCACGCAGCTTGAAAAAACTCCTGCATACATTATTGCCGGGAGTGCGGCTGCTATGCTTGCCGCGGCAGGCTGCTCAAACAGAAGCATCAGCACCGTTGACTCAACAGCCACCACCGTAAACTGGACTCTGCTGAGTCTGACACCGTCCACCATCGGTCCGAACTCCGCCACACTCATGACCTGAAGCGCAAACAGCACGGCACAGAGTATCACCAGTGCGTCGCCTCGTTCTACAGCCAGTGCCTCTCCGCTTAAAATGTTCTTTCCGAGACAGAGCAGGATCATTCCCAGCAGAGAGATAAAGACGCATACCGTTATCTGAACCGGCGGCTTCTTCTTCAGGAAAATGCTGAATATCGGAACCAGAACCACATACAGAGTTGTAATAAAGCTTGCCTTGGCAGTCGTCGTATATGCCATTCCGGCCTGCTGCGCAGCGCTTGCAAGGCACAGAAAGGTTCCGCATATTATTCCTGTTATGATCAGACGCCTCAGCTGCTCCTCATTTTTCGGCTTCAGGCTGTATTTTCCCTTTCTGTCATTTATATAGTCTATCACATGTATGACCGGAGTCAGCAGCACTACAGCCAGCCAGCTTCTTCCGGCAAGAAATGTATACGGTCCAACCAGATCCGCTCCTATGCTCTGTGCCGCAAATGTGGTCCCCCAGAAGAACGCGCAGATCAGCAGCAGTATTACATGAAATGTATTGTTTTTCATCGGTTTCCTCCGTTGCTCTTATTATTCCCTTGTAAATTACCTTGTATATTCTCTTGTTTTTCATCCCGTTTTATACTCTAAGCATCCGACCGAGAGCGATCATTCTTCCCGTTCCCGCTTCATGCTTTCTGCTCCCGCTTCATGCTCCCGAGCTCCGGCAGCACCGTCAGAAGCATCGTGACAAATGCCGCGGTGCCTCCGACCACATTTGACACCGGCTCCGCGATAAATACTCCGCTGATCCCGAGTCCGAACAGATGCGGCAGAATGATCGTCAGAGGAACCACGATAATGACCTTCCTGAACAGCGAGAAGAAGATAGCCTTTTTCTTTTTGTTCATTGCCTTGAATGTCGACTGGGCGCAGTGCTGCAGCGACATAAATACAAATGCAAAGAAATACAGGTGCATCGAAGGCAGCGCAGCCTCGACAAGTACAGCATCGGAGGTGAACACCGACAGCATTATGCCGGGGATCGTTTCTATCAATATCCATCCGAGCATCGTATATGCAAATTCCGCTGCCGCCATGATGAAAATGCTCTTTTTTACTCTGTCGGGTCTCCTTGCTCCGTAATTGTAGCTGATAACCGGTGAAGCTCCCTCTACTATGGCAATTGCCGGCACCTCCAGCACCTGTCTCAGTGATGATATTATGGTCATGACCGAAACATACAGCTCTCCTCCGGAAAGCATAAGAACATTATTGCAGACGGCAGTAACAAGGCTGTTGGTAAACTGCATTACAAATGCGGAGGTTCCGAGCCCCGCTATCTGCATGGAGAGCTCTGCATCCGGCAGAATGCTTTCGGGCGAAAGCTTCACCTTGTACAGCGCAGGTGACCTTTCAGAAAATAAGAATCTCAGTACAAAGGCAGCCGAGAGCGCCTGCGAGATCACAGTGGCGATCGCCGCGCCTCTGACTCCCATTCTGAATCCGAAGATAAATACGGGATCAAGTATTATATTTGCTGCCGCACCGATAGTGACTGTCAGCATTCCTGTCTGTGTAAAGCCCTGAGCATTGATAAACGGATTCATGCCCGTGGCTGTCATCACGAAAATCGTTCCGCAGATATAAATATTCAGATACGGCAGCGCATAGACAAGGGAGGTCTCATTTGCTCCGAACAGCATGAGGATGTCGCCTCCGAAGACCGCCGTTATCAGTGTCAGTACTATTCCTGTAAGGATCTCGAGTCTGAAGGAGGTATTCAGTATCTGCTCCGCCCTGACATTATTTCCGCTGCCTCTTGCTATCGCAAACAGAGGCGCGCCTCCGCTTCCGTACAAATTGGTAAATGCAGTGATCAGCATTATGACCGGGAAGCAAAGTCCTATTCCTCCGAGAGCGGCTGTTCCCTCCCCGGGTATCCGGCCGATATAGATCCTGTCCACAATGCTGTACAGGAGACTGAGGATCTGTGCCACGAACATAGGTACTGCCGTCTGGGCAATGTTCGCCGCAATATTTCCCTTTTCAAAATCGACCTGCTTTGTCATATCTATCCTTCCGCAATTGAGCCTTTATCAGCATTTACCGAGTATGTAGTATAACACTATTCATGCCTGCGTCCACTCCTCCGCAATGCATTTTTATAAAAAATACGCGCCTGCATGTCTGCTGCTTTCCTGCGGGATGTCCCGTCCCTGCGATATATTTCAGAACTATTACATCACTATTAATACAAAATTAATTGCAAAAAAGTCGTACAAAGTTTAAGATTCACATAGGTAGTACTTTCATTTTAATGGATCGATCGACCATGCGCGGCAGATTTACGGGGTATGATATGTCAGGAAACAGCTTAGATATTAAAGAACTTACCGATAACGGCCTGCTGGATACTGCAGGGCTCATCAGCAGACGTGAATACAACCTCAGTCTGGTGAAATCAAGACAGACGGCTGAGCTGATCGTCAAGACCTATGCCGCCGAAAAGGGAATTGAATATTCCGGTCTTGCGGATACTATCGAAAATCTCTACAGGGCAGGTATCATCAACATCAGCTCAAGGAATGCCCTTCACAATATCAGAATATTCGGAAATAAGGCTGTACATGAAGCAGACAACGACCCGGAAGATGCCCAGAAGGCTTATTACCTTCTGAAAACAGAGATTCAGACCTTTATGTCACGAAAGACCGTAAATGTCGACAGGACTCCTGTCCCTATCAATTCCGAAGATGGCTTTGACAGATCCCGCAGGGATTACTCCAAAGCTCCTTCCGACAGGAATGCTCCAGCATCCGACAGGAATACTCCAGCTTCCGGCGAAAGCAGAAAAGCATCGCAGCAAGGCACGAATGAACGGGCTTCGGAAATGAATACCGAAAGGAGCGGCAGATATTCCGGCGGTTCAGATCGCTCTTCCTCCGGCAGCTCAGGTCGTTCTTCCTCCGGCGGTTCAGGTCGTTACTCCTCCGGAGGTTCAGGTCGTTCTTCCTCCGGCGGTTCAGGTCGCCCATCCGGCAGCTCCGGTCGCCCATCCGGCAAAGGAACCCGTAAGACCGGCGGTCAGCCTCGCAGAGGCGGAAGAAGGCCTTCAGACAGCACTGCGGCTTTTTATGAAATTATAAAGGTTATCGGTCCGATAATTACCATCGTTCTGATAGTCATTATTATTCGCGGTCTCAATATCTTCCCTTCGAAGAACAAGACTGCTTCCTCAGCTGCACAGTCCACCACTGCTGTTGTCGAGACCACGGCAGCGCTCCAGACCATCGCACCTCCGGTGACAGTTCAGGAGACCGAGCCTCCTGTCTATGAATACAGGATAAAGGGAAACGGAGTCAATGTAAGATATGCTGAGAATCAGAACCGTATCTACACCCAGCTTTCCAACGGCACTGCCATTGGAACCGTCACCGAGATCGAGGGTTCGGATTTTGTTCAGTTTACCCTTGAAGGAGTAAACGTTGTTGTCAATAAAAACTATATAGAACCTATACAATGATCTGAAACAGAGCAGTAAAATACCGCATGATTCACAGACTTGATTTTTCTTTACGGCAAAGACATTACAGATCCGCACGCCTTCAACTCGCCGCGGATCCTGTCTTTGCCGTGTGTTTTTTACTATATCTTATGCTGTTCTATATGCTGCACAAACAGGAAATAATGTAAACATTTTTCCTGTTTATCCCAGGTCTGGTGCTGAATAGTTAAGTCTGTATACAAAAAAGTCCGCCCCGGAGCATCAAACTCCAAAACAGACCCTTCATGCACCTTCAGGGACTCGAACCCTGGACACCCTGATTAAGAGTCAGGTGCTCTACCAGCTGAGCTAAAGGTGCTTATTAAGCCGCTCGCTTCAAGCGACTCACATAATATAACTCATTACTTGTTTTCTGTCAATAACATTTTTTATTTTTTTATCTGTTCTGCGATCAGTTTGTATATCGGATTCCCTTTGGCTGAAAACTTGGCTTCATATTCCGTCATCACATTGCCGCGGTTCATTGCTTCATCATTATGAAGGTCATATGTGATCCCTGCAATATGCCAGCCGTTTTCCGGCACTATCGTTTCCGTCGAATAATCAAACAGGCCCCTGTTATCGGTTTTAAACTCTATTACTCCCTCCGGCTTCAGTATCTTTGAATAAAGGCTCAGAAACTGAGGGGATGTAAGGCGCTTTCCGGCGGATTTTTCCTTCGGCCACGGGTCAGAAAAATTGAGATATATCCTGTCGACCTCCCCCTCGGCAAAATACTCTGCAAGAAATCTTGCATTGCTTCTGATAAATCTCAGATTGCATTCTGACAGCTCCTGCGAAAGCCCTCTTTCCGCCAGCTCGTTCTTATATCTGGTAACAGCCTTGTACATTACTGTAGTATTCAGTTCAAATCCTATATAACCGATATCCGGATTATTGATGCTGTGGGTCCTGATAAATGTTCCCATGCCCATGCCGACCTCGAGGAATACCGGTATCTGTCTGCCGAAGACCTTATCTCTCCAGCAGCCCTTGAACAGCTCCGGCTGCTGTATTATCAGAGGCTCTGCCGCGATCAGCTCCTCCACGCCCTTCATATGTCTTATTCTCATCCGTTTTTCTCCGTCTCTGTCTCCGCAGCCTCATTAAGGATGACCTTTGCCTTGTAGAGGTCTCCGTCTATCTCTATCACAAGCCTTCCGCCCATCAGGGAGGTAAGACTCTTTGCAATGCTGAGTCCGAGTCCGGACCCCTCGGTGCTTCTTGACACATCTCCCCTGATAAAGCGCTCTGTAAGCTCATCCGGTGAGATGTTCAGCTTGTCCTGGGAGATATTTTTGATCGTAAAAATACAGGTTCCGTTTTCTCTGACAACGTCTGCATATATTCTCGTATTCTCCATGGCGTACTTGGCAGCGTTGTTCAAAAGGTTCTCGAAAACTCTCCACAGATGTCTGCCGTCAGCCATGATATATGCCGGCTCCTCAGGAGTATTCAGAATAAACTCAAGGTTCCTCTTGCGGAACTTGTCTTCAAATTCGCCTCCCGCCTGTCCGGCAAGCTCCGACATATTCAGTCTGCACATCTCCATTTTGATATTGCCCGAGCTGGCCTTGGAGGCCTCTACAAGATCCTCCGTCAGGTTTTTAAGCCGTGCCGACTTGCGGTCCAAAACATCAATATACTCTTTTACCTTTTCGTTGTCGATGTTTTCTCTCTTGATGAGATCCACATAGTTTATTATCGAGGTCAGCGGCGTTTTTATATCATGGGAGACATTGGTGATCAGATCCGCCTTGAGTCTGTCCGCCTTGACCTGCTCATTGATGGCTCTGCTGAGTCCGTCCGAAATACTGTTAATACTGCGCACCGCCTCCAGCTCTCCTCCCGTAAAGCCCTTCTCCGGCACTTCATATGAGGTATCCCCCTCTGATATCCGTTTCAGAGAACTGTTGATAATGCCTCTCTGTCTGCTCCTGCCGTACAGTCTGATAAACACAAAAATATTGACTGCACCGCAGAGAGCCGCAAGAATCACCGCTGCAAATACATAGTACCTTGATGCAAAGCGGTTCTCTATTCCCAGCACAGCTCCGGCGACGCAAACCGCATTGAACAGAAAATACACTCCGTAACCTATAGCTGCCTTCCAGGCATTGACCGCGTTGTCATCCGTCAGCTCGATCAGAGCTCTTTCGATCAGAGAGTTTCTGAATATTCCCCCGTTCTTGGAACGCCTGTACATCGAACACATTATGATCACGCAGAAAACATATGTATCCACTGACTTTGCAGTCTTGCACCAGAAGCCCCAGGAGTTTTCAGCAGCCAGCACCTCCATAAAGTTATACAGCGTCGTCCTGAACAGGGCATAGACCAAAACCGCAGCGGCGGCCATCAGAAATACCATTCCCTCAAACGGCAGCCTGTCGATCAGGTACTCTCTTCCCTCCCTGACTGCATCGGTATCTCTGACAACGAGCACAAGCGATACCAGCGACAGCAGGATGCCCGCTGTCATAAGAGCCATCCGGCTGTATGCCTTTCTGATATATCCGCTGAAGCTGTCTGACGCAGCCTTGTACCTGTCTGAATACAGATACATTGTATCAATACCGAGTTCAAGTACATTGCCATCCATCTCGGCATATTCAAAGGTGGCATTGTCCGGCATGATATTTACCGGCTGGGGAACAATATTGGTAGAGACAGACATTTCATCATTCATTACAATATATTTCGGCAGACCTGTGATGCTTCCCGTTCTGTCTCCCGCATTGCCTATCTCTATCTCCTCACCGTTATCATTTCTGAAATAAGCCGAATAAACAAGATTTGTCTCCTGAGTATCGTACATCTCCGAGAGCGAATAATACTCGGCCATAGCCCGCATTGCTTCAAAGCAGAGCTCCTTGAGAGTCATAAGCCCCTGTGACGGTCCCGGTGCTATATTATTGAAATAGTAAGGATCATATGCCTTATATTTGACTCTGACCTGATAATTGTCGGTTGCCGCAGCTTCACCTGCAACCAGCCTGTTGTTTTCATCCAGTGAATATCCGAATTTTTTTCCGGAAGAAACGATGTCTGCAACATTATATGTTATGGTTCCGTTTGTCGAATCGGCAATTATCAGCGTTCTCTGATAATCCGGCTCTTCACCCGGCCCGAAGGCATTCTTCAGTACCGCATACCGCTTTATTCCCGCAATATCACTGCTGACCATATCCGAAAACAGATTTGATTCTTCGAAGGAGCCTCCGCTGACAGTCCAGCTTATCCCCCTTCCCTCGGCGCTGTAATCCCGCAGCATTATAAAGCCTGCGAGTGCAAGCATTACTGCAAGCATATGAAATATGATGATTATGCTGCGTTTCATACCCCTCTGCCTCTGACCTTTTTGTACACTACTGTTTTTTCCGACTTATGCCGCGGAATCTATCCTTTACCCTTTACTGTTTTCCGGATTATGCCGCGGAATTTGTCCCTTTACTGCTTTTTCTGAACAAGTGCCGGAGTGTTTGTCCCTTTACTGCTTTTTCTGAATATGCGCCGGAGCATTTGTCCCTTACTGCTTCTCTATCTTGTAGCCGACTCCCCAGACCACCTTGAGATACTTAGGCTCCCTCGGGTTTATCTCGATCTTTTCACGAATATGTCTGATGTGCACGGCAACTGTATTGTCTGCTCCTATTGCCTCCTCATTCCATATCTGCTCATATATCTCGTCAATTGAAAATACCTTTCCAGCATTTTTCACAAGCAGCAGAAGAATGTTATACTCAATAGGAGTGAGCCTGATCTGTTCCCCGTCCACAAAGACTTCCTTGTTGTCATCATTTATCGTCAGCCCCCCGCACTTAAATACTGCCTGAGACATGTTGCCCGCAATATTTCCCAGCTGCATGTATCTTCTCAGCTGTGACTTTACTCTTGCAACAAGCTCCAGCGGATTGAACGGCTTGGAGATATAGTCGTCGGCACCGATGTTCAGTCCCAGTATCTTGTCGTTGTCCTCGGACTTTGCCGACAGAATAATGATCGGTATATCCATCTTTTCTCTGATCTTCAGAGTGGCATGTATTCCGTCCATGCCGGGCATCATAACATCCATAATGATCAGGTCGACCTTTTCCCCTGTCTCCAGGATCTCTATGGCCTCCCTGCCGTCATATGCCTTGATCGTTCTGAAGCCCTCTCCCTCAAGATATATAGATATCGCTTCAACTATTTCTCTCTCATCATCACACACAAGGATAGTGTTCTGCATCATTTCCTCCTTTTCCTGATTTTTCTCCCGTTCAAGCTCTGTTTGTTAAACGTTTCCATCCGAAAAACAGCGCTTATCCGAATATTCTCCATGCCACGATAAAGTTATTTCTCCACCATGACGACAGTGCTCTGTGAACTACTCTTCCGTTTGAAGAGGATGCGTCGATAACGGTTCCTCCTCCCGCACAGATGCCGACATGACCGCTTACCACAATAATATCGCCTGCCTGAACATTGTCGATACTGGATATTCTCTGATATCTTCCCGGATTTCTCCAGCCGCTCGAGGTCAGATATGACTGTCCGACTCCGGCCTGATTAAGACACCAGTATACAAAGCCTGAGCAGTCAAAGCTGTTAGGTCCCTTGGCGCCCCAGACATACGGGCATCCGAGCTTTGAGGATGCTATCGATACTAAATTTCCGGCAGAACCGCTGACTGTCGCGCCGCCGCTTCCCACTCCTGCCGAGGAGCCGGAGGAGCTGCCCGAAGAGCTGCCCGACGATGAGTTGCTCTGCCCGGACGATGCAGCCGCAACATTTGCCGGTTTCTTCTTCGCATTTGACGATTCCAGCTTGGTCATCGTCAGTATTCCCACGGTTCCGTCCTGAGCCAGATCGTTGTATTTCTGGAACTGCTTTACCGCTGCCTCCGTAGCCGAGCCGTAGTATCCGGTAATAAGCCTTGAAGCGAGATATCCGTAATGATTAAGGCGCTTCTGAACGGTTGTTACGGATGCGGATGAATCTCCCACTCTGAGACCGAAAGGTCTGGCCTCCGGACTGTCCATGGCCGCTCTCGTATCCGGACCGAGATATCCGTCCACTATCTGGTCGTTTCTGGACTGGAACTCCCTGACCGCATTTTCTGTTGCGCCGCCGAAATTTCCGTCCGCCGCATCGCTGCTTCTCATATATCCCAGTGCAATGAGTCTTTCCTGATAATGCTTTACAAGGTCAGACTTCTCACCGATCCCGATAAGATTGGCCTTTACCTCATCGGAATAGAGCAGATTCAGTGTTTCCTTGCCCACGGCACCGTCAATACCTATTCCGTTCCTCTCCTGCATTTTTCTGACAGCAGCCTCTGTGGCATCTCCGAAATGCCCGGTAGTCGAATCATCCGTCAGATAGCCCAGCTGGTACAGTCTCTGCTGGATCTGAACGATATCCTGTCCGTCATCTCCGTTAGAAACCTTATAATAAGGGGCATCTGCCGAGAAGAGCTTATCCCAGGTCTCGACACCGCAGATTCCGTCCTGTGTCATTCCCTGCTGCCTCTGAAAATACTTAACCGCTTCTGCGGTGGCATTTCCGTAGTAGGAAGTAGGCTCGTCATTGTCCATATATCCGAGAGCCATGAGCCTGCTCTGCAGCTGCATCACGACCTGATGCTCATCTCCTGCCTTGAGATATGCCGGCGCCAGCACCGTATTATCCGCTGCGGTAGTCACATCCTCCAGCACCGGAAGTATCTCTCCGTCCATATTCATTCTGATGATCGGCTCTGTTTCCGCTTCGTCATCCACCTCTATCATGGCAACAGTTTCGCTGCTGCCTGAAGAGGTTCCCTCACTGATATCAGCCTCCGACCCTCCGCAGGCAGTCACCGCCAACATCGCTGTCAGCACGGCTGCCGCCGCTATCATTCTGTTTTTTCTGTACACTGTTATTTCCTGCCTTTTTTTCTCTTTCTGAGTCTGCGCTGGACCTCCAGATCCATATCGATCTGCATTGACCCGCTCATATCTCCGGTACGCCTCAGTCTTCCGGCTCTCCTTTCGGCTCTGCGTCTATGCTGCCGCCTCTCCCTGACTGTTCCGATGATCACAGCTGCGATCAGAGCCGCGGCGATCAAAGCCGCCGCAGGCAGTATGGCTTTTTTCGCAATCACCGCTGCCCTTGACATAATATCCGCTTCGCCCGTTTGCTTTGACATCATATCCGTTTCACCCGTTTCCTTTGACATCATATCCGTTCCGTCCTCTGTCATTAAGGAAGCAGTAATATCCCCGGCTGTCTTTTCAGAATCCTCAACTGTCTTCCCGGGATCCTCGGCTGACTTTGCCGCCTCCGGCGCTGTTTCCGTTTCAAGTCCCAGCACCTCAGACAGCAGCGCATCATTTTTCGCTGCTTCAACCAGCTCCTCCGACTCGCCGATGTTCATCAGCTTCAGCTCGGCAGTCCCGACGATATGATCTCCGTATGTATAGATCAGCTTTCCGAAGCCCTCCGACTGATCCTCTCCGATCTCCAGCCTC
Organism: Clostridiales bacterium; assembly: GCA_029100885.1. Taxonomy (GTDB): domain Bacteria; phylum Bacillota; class Clostridia; order Lachnospirales; family Lachnospiraceae; genus Avilachnospira. The sequence continues at coordinate 19,740 of JAQXPY010000057.1, forward strand.
TTTTTGACCTCAACAAAATTTCCGCCCTTAGGAATGGTGATTCTGGTATCGTTGTCTATTCCGAGGGTGACCGAATCCAGCATGGTCACTCCTGCGATCTGATAATCCGATGTCAGTGCAGAGTTGGTATTATCGTAATCCGTGACCTCCAGAGACTTGAAATTATCAAAACCGAAGTCCATAAGACGTCTGGTATCATTGTACTGATTGGCATGAGCGTTGAGAACGCAGGTCACAAGAGTCATGCCGTCTCTTGTGCATGCAGTGACAAGTGTATTGCCCGCCGTCACCGTATAGCCTGTCTTTCCCGCTATCGTTCCGCTGTAATACTGGCTCGAGCTTCGCTTTAACATGGAATGCTTTGCATACACTGTATTCCACGGATCATCCGCGTCGGGATAGCGCTTTATCGGGGCATGGGTCCAGTAGGTGTGACTCTCGATATCAAGAAATGTGCTGTTCTCGATCGCAGCCGCCATGATAAGACACATATCATATGCAGTCGTATAATGATTTTCATCCGTCAGACCCGAAGGGTTATTGAAATGTGATCCCCGGCAGCCCAGCTCATCGGCTTTGGCATTCATCATTTTCACAAAAACATCCCTGTCGTTCATTCCCTCTTCCTTGAGCTCGGGATGCTTTGCCCCCACATGCTCCGCAAGGGCATTTGCCACCTCGTTCGCAGACTGGAACAGCAGGCAGTAAAGACAGTCGAGCACCGACAGTCTGTCTCCCTCCGATGCTCCGATGATGGTGGAATTATCTTCTTCAATATGAACCGCATCATAGGAAAATACTACCTGCTCACTGAGATTATCACAGTTTTCCAGCACAACAAGAGCCGTAAGCACCTTTGTTATCGACGCGGGATAGTAGGCAGACGAAGCGTTTTTTTCAAAGAGCACGACACCTGAATCGGCATCCATCAGGCAGGCTCCCTCTGAGGCCACATGACAGTCGTCCGCCCAGTTCTCCAGTGCATAAGAGCGTACCGAAAAGACCGGACACAGAAGTGCCGATACTAAAAAAACGCATATCAACTTTTTCAGAATATGCTTCAGAGAATTTATATACATAAATAATAACTGCGGTCAGGCAGTACACCGGCATGTCCCTACATGCTCCCGTATACACCCGACCGCATCAATTGTACTATATTTTTACCTTTCGGTCAAAAACATCATCTTTACGATGTTATTAAGCTTATCCCGGCAACACCGATCACATGGCGTCGATCTGCCTGAATACCTTCCTCCTTATAAATATAAGGCTGACGGTCAGGGATACCACCTCTGCCACAGGAAATGCCAGCCATACTCCGTCCAGACCGATGACCTTTGACAGAATAAACGCCGTCGGAAGCAGCACGATCAGCTGTCTGATAAGCGATACCCACAGACTCAGCATACCGTGACCGAGAGCCTGAAACGCTGACATGCAAACGATGGAAACTCCCGCCAGCATAAAATGCACAGCAATGATCCTGAGGGCAGGAATACCTATCTGCAGCATATTCTCAGATGCGCTGAACAGGCTCAGGAGCCTTTCCGGAATCAGCTCGAATATCACTGTGCCTGCAGCCATGATGATCACCGCGTACAGCGCACCGTATCTGAAGGTCTCCTTGATCCTGTCAGGCTTGCGGGCTCCGAAATTGTAGGCCATGATAGGAACTACACCGTTGTTGAGTCCGAAGACCGGCATGAATATAAAGCTCTGAAGCTTAAAATATACTCCGAACACCGCAGCGGCTGTAGCAGTGAAGGACAGCAGGATCTTGTTCATTCCGAGATTCATGACCGATCCTATGGACTGCATGATGATAGACGGAAGACCCACCGCAAAGATCTGAAGCACAACATTTCTGCGCAGATTAAGATATCTCCTTGCCAGCTTCAGCTCGGTGTTGAATCTCATATTAAAATACAGCGCAAGCATGCAGGCAACGAACTGACCGAAAACAGTCGCAATGGCCGCGCCCTTTGTACCGAGAGCCGGTGCTCCGCAGAGACCGAAGATCAGTATAGGATCCAAAATTATATTGATGACTGCGCCGGTGGTCTGGGTGATCATCGAATAGAAGGTCTTTCCAGTGGACTGCAGCAGTCTCTCCAGTGTCATCTGGAAGAAAAGGGCAGGTGAAAAGAGCATGATATAAAAGAGGTAATCCCTGCCGTGATGCCTGATCGACGGATCCGGAGTCATCATATTGAAATATGCACCTGAGCACAGGGTTCCCATGCTCATCATGATCAGGCTGAATATAAGGCTCAGTGTCAGGGCATTTCCCGCTGTTAAGTTCACCTCCTCAAAGCTTCGCTCTCCGAGCTTGGCGGAAAGCCTTGAATTGACTCCGACCCCGGTTCCACCGGAAACGGCGATCAGCAGCATCTGAAGCGGAAACGCCAGGGAGACCGCCGTCAGCGCCTCCTCGCTGATCCTTGCTACAAATATCGAGTCCACGATATTATAAAGCGCCTGCACAAGCATGGACAGCATCATCGGCAGCGCCATGGTCAGCAGCAGTCTGCCGCAGGGCATATAGCCCATCTTGTTCTGCTGTATTCTTCCTGAATTGTTCTCTGTGTTCTCTGTTCTTTCTCTGTTCATATATCTCTCAGCATTCTCCGTTAAATTGATTTCTGCAAAACAGCACTCTTTATAACATTATAAAAAATTATTGTCAACCAACCGATGCCCTTAGAGTTATCAGACTTCAGGAAACGCTGTGAATCCCCTTGATCGATATTGATCCCGAAACATTAGTTTTTTGCAATTTAGAATTCAAAAAAGAGCCGATCTCTCGACTCTCTTCATAACCTGCGTGTTCTCATGCCGGTTTGTACTCCGGTCTGTAATCATTATATTGTCCCCGATCCAATCTTTTTTCTCTCTGAAGCCTTCCTATCACAATATAAGGCATCAGACGCTGATAAGCAGCAAATCGCCTGATCGTTTCTATTCTGAAATCCCCGTTCTTAACAAACTCGCAGTACGCATCAGGGGCTATAAGCTTATTACTTGCAAACAGATCTGCCGCAGCCTCCTTCTTCGCATCCCTGCCGTCATCTATATATCTGCCGGATTTTCTGACGTCTCCGTTTACTATATGCCCAAGTTCATGAAACAGAGAAAACCAGAATTCATCCGCATATGACTCTTTTTCAGTCAGGAGCAGATGAAATACTCCATCCGTCTTTTGTGAAATATATCCCTGAACCGGTGCCCCTCGAAAGCTCTGCAGTGTCGAGAAAGCGATCCCATGTCGTGCCATTGTTTTTTTCAGGTTCTCCATTGTGCTGCCGCCGCTTTCCAGCATGATCCCTTTTATTTCCGAAACAAGATCATCGATCTTGTCGGGCCGGAATCTGTTTTCAATATTACTGCCGTCCTCATACATCTGACAAATACGGATCCACGCACCAAGAACATATGAATCAACTGTACTGCTGCCGATTTTCAATATCCCGTATGGAATAACATTTTTAAGATTTGAAATATCGCTTATCTGCAAAGCCTTCCTTATCGACAGAATAGATTCATCCTTATCTTCTCCTGCCGGAAGCTTTCCTTTTTCCCTCATATACATAACGACCTCATCCAAGGCCTCTCTTGCTGTCCTTTCCGACTCGGCTATTGTACCTATCTCGTTATATTCCAATAACTCCGCCTCATAATTTGCCTGCAAATTAAGCCAGAATGACTTTGGCACCCCGAGAGCATATTCTAAAGCAAGTGCAAACCGGGCTGAAATATCCTTCTTTCCTGCTATTACGTTACTGACATATGCAGTGCTTACCCCGGTTCTGACTGCAAGCTCCGCCTGCGTGATCTTCCTTTCCTCCAGAATATCTGCAATTGTCTCGCCTGGATGGAATATCAGATCACGGGATATACCAGTTTTCCTTATTGCCATGATAATCACTCACTCCTTCCACTTCGATTTCCGTACAGATCATAACTGTATCCTGAGTCGCATTTGGCTCCAGAATCAGTCTCACATTTGGTGCAATATGCAGAGAATATCTGATCTGACTGTATCCCTGTATGTTATTCTCAATAACGAATCGCTCCTTTTATCATTAACTTATTGGTTAATTAATATTATCATGTCCTCCGCCTGCATGTCAATATATCTGCATTTTTCCGGCAGCACGGCTCAGAACAACCCCTTTGCATCGCTCCACCTCAAACCATCCCCTCGGCGATTCCCCTTGCAACCAAAAAGATACCCGAAGGTTGATCTCCGGGTATCTTAACTATGTCATTATGAAATTAATTATCTGTCACTTATCACTTTGTGAAGATATTTGCAAGGATGCCGCCGTAGTTGGCGATAAGCGGAGCAAATACAAGTGAGATAACTGTCATCAGCTTGATAAGGATGTTGATGGACGGTCCTGATGTATCCTTGAAAGGATCGCCTACAGTATCACCTACGACTGCTGCCTTGTGAGCATCTGATCCCTTGCCGCCGAAGTGACCGTTCTCGATATACTTCTTGGCATTGTCCCATGCGCCGCCGGCATTTGAAAGGAAGATAGCCATAAGCACACCTGTTACGAGTGCTCCTGCCAGCATTCCGCCGAGAGCCTCTGCACCGAGAAGAAGTCCCATGATGATAGGAGCGATAACAGCCATAACGCCCGGACGGATCATTTCCTTAAGGGCTGCCTTTGTTGAGATGTCAACGCAGCGTGTATAGTCAGGCTTTGCCTTCTCCTCCATGATGCCAGGGATCTCTCTGAACTGACGTCTTACTTCCTCGATCATGCTGTATGCAGCTCTTGATACGGAAGACATCGTCCATGCGGAGAATACGAACGGAAGCATACCTCCGACAAAGATACCGATGATTACCAGCGGATTCATGATATTGATGTTTGAAATATTAACTACCTCTGCATAGGAAACGAACAGTGCCAGTGCTGTAAGAGCGGCAGAACCGATAGCAAAGCCCTTACCCATAGCTGCTGTGGTATTTCCTACGGCATCCAGAGAGTCTGTGATCTCACGAACGCTCTCGTCAAGGTGGCTCATCTCTGCGATACCGCCGGCATTGTCAGCGATCGGACCGTAAGCGTCAACGGCAACCGTGATGCCTGTTGTTGAAAGCATGCCTACGGCTGCAAGAGCGATTCCGTATACGCCTGCGCATGCATAAGCAACGAAGATGCCTACTGCTACGAAGAGGATAGGAAGCGCTGTTGAAAGCATACCTACCGATACACCTGTGATAACTGTTGTAGCGGAGCCTGTCTGTGAAGACTCTGCGATCTCCTTAACTGAGCTGTAATCACCTGATGTATATACCTCAGTGATCTTACCGATAGCAAGACCTACGATAAGTCCTGCGATGATAGCTACAGCATATACTACAGTGCCCATCATTGTAATGGAAAGAACGATGGAAGCAACAACTACTACGGCTGCAGCAAAATATGAACCTGTGTTGAGAGCCTTTGCAGGGTTTGAGCCCTCGCCGCCCTTAACGAACATTGAACCGATAATAGATGCGATGATACCAACACCCGCAAGCACGAACGGGAAGAATGCAGCATTTGCCGAAGCAAGCTCGCCTACGCTGCCGCTGCCTGCAAGTACTACTCCGAGGGTAACAGCTGAAACGATAGCTCCTACATAGGACTCGAAAAGGTCAGCTCCCATACCTGCAACGTCACCTACGTTATCTCCTACGTTGTCGGCGATAACGGCAGGGTTACGCGGGTCATCCTCAGGGATTCCTGCCTCTACCTTACCTACCAGGTCAGCTCCTACGTCGGCAGCCTTTGTATAGATACCGCCGCCTACACGGGCAAACAGAGCGATAGAGGAAGCTCCGAGTGAGAAGCCCATCATAACATTAGGATCGCCTGTAACGATATATACGATAGAGGTTCCTAAAAGTCCGAGACCTGCCACGCACATACCCATAACAGAACCGCCTCTGAAAGCCACGTTCAGGGCCTTTGTCATTCCGCCTTCCTTAGCGGCATTTGCGGTTCTTACATTTGCCTTTGTAGCCACGTCCATACCGATATATCCGGCTGCGATGGAGAACAGCGCTCCCGCAACGAAGCATACTGCTGTGATCCAGCTGATACCGAAGCCTATAAGCACGAACAGAACAGCGATGAAGATAACAAGCACTCTGTACTCAGCGAAAAGGAATGCCTTGGCTCCGCCGTGGATAGCGGCTGCCAGCTCGGACATTCTCTCATTTCCCTCAGACTGCTTTGTTACGTAGGATGCCATAGCGAACGCAAAAATAAGCGCGCAGATGGCCGCAACAACTGATAAATAAGCCATAACCCTCTCCTTACCATATCTACTATGGTTTTTGAATTATTTTGTTTCCTTTACTGCCCACAGACCCGCATACGATAAATGTGCAGTCCGAGCCGAAAAGCATAAAAAGCATTGACCGGCTGCATGCAGCAGACCTATGGAAAACACCACTATTTTTTGTATCACATTTTCAGTTATATTTAAATGCCGATAGTCTGAATGAATTGCTTTTTTTTTCAGACATATGTAGAAAATCACAATTCACCCAAATCGGCTTAGGGCAATTTTCACATCTGATCAGACCATCTGCTCCGGCTTGAAGACCTCGTCGAATTTCTCCTCCGTCAGGAAGCCGAGCTTGAGGCAGGCCTCCTTCAGGGAAATATTCTCCTTGTATGCAAGCTTCGCTGTCTTTGCGGCATTTTCATATCCGATATACGGATTGAGTGCTGTCACCAGCATCAGAGAATTGTGCAGGTTGTGACGCATCTTCTCACGGTTCGCCCTGATGCCGGAAGCGCAGTGGATATCAAAGGAAATGATCGACTCCGCCAGCAGCCTTGCAGACTGCAGGAAATTGTAAGCCAGCACCGGCATGAATACATTGAGCTCGAAGTTGCCCTGGGATGCGGCAATACCGACTGCGGTATCATTTCCCATTACCTGTACAGCCACCATTGTGACCTGCTCGCACTGGGTCGGATTGACCTTGCCCGGCATGATGGAGGAGCCAGGCTCATTTTCCGGAATGGTGATCTCACCGAGTCCGTCTCTCGGACCCGATGCCAGCCATCTGACATCGTTGGCTATCTTCATCATGTCTGCCGCCAGCGCCTTGAGAGCACCGTGGGCAAATACCAGCTCATCCTTGGAGGTGAGCGCGTGGAACTTGTTCTCTGCCGTCCTGAAGGACTTGCCCGTAAGCTCGGATACAGCCTCGGCCACCAGCCTGTCAAAGCCCTTTGGCGCGTTAAGCCCTGTTCCTACCGCTGTTCCTCCCAGAGCCAGCCTGCGAAGTGCCGGAAGGGACGCATTGATAAGCTCGATATCCCGCTCCAGGCTTGTCCTCCAGCCGGATATCTCCTGGGAAAACCTTATCGGTGTCGCATCCTGAAGATGAGTGCGTCCTGATTTGACGATTCCCCGGTTTTCTCTTTCCAGTCTCTTAAAGGTGCCGATCAGCTGCTTTACAGCCGGTATCACTCTGTCCTCCAGAGCGATCACCGCCGCAATATGCATCGCAGTCGGGTAGGTATCATTGGAAGACTGGGACATGTTTACGTCATCATTCGGATGCAGCAGCCTGCTGCCTGCCAGCTCATTGCCCCTGTTGGCTATGACCTCATTGGCATTCATGTTCGACTGTGTTCCCGATCCGGTCTGCCATACGACCAGCGGAAAATGCTCCATCAGGGTGCCGGAGGCCACCTCCGCCGCGGCGCGGCTCACAGCTTCATACTTTTCCGCCGTCATTTTCTCAGGGCGCAGCTGCCTGTTTGCCATCGCCGCAGCGCCCTTAAGTATACCGAAGGCTCTGATTATCTCCTCCGGCATAGTCTCGATCCCCACGCCGATACGGAAGTTATTGCGGCTCCTCTCGGTCTGGGCGCCCCAGTATCTGTCGGCGGGAACCTTTACCTCTCCCATGGAATCGTGTTCGATACGATATTCCTCAGACATTTATTTATCCTCCAAGATACATGCTTACCGGTATGACCCCGGTGCGTATTAAAAATCCGCTTGCCGGAAGGCTTTCGTTCCGGAAACGGCTGCCCGTAATTAAAGTCTTGCTGCTCCGGTCCTTCTTGCGGCCTCGGCAACAGCAGCTGCCACCGCACCCTTCACTCTCGGATCAAAGGCCTGCGGCAGAATATTTTCGGCATTGAGCTCCTCGTCGGAGATAAGCTCTGCGAGAGCATCGGCAGCCGCAAGCTTCATTTCCTCATTTACCTCCGTTGCCCTGCAGTCCAGTATGCCTCTGAATATGCCCGGGAATGCCAGTACATTGTTGAGCTGGTTCGGATAATCGCTGCGTCCGGAAGCACAGATGACTGCGCCGCCCTCCTTTGCCTCCTCAGGGAATATCTCCGGAGTAGGGTTTGCACAGGCAAATACTATAGCATCCTTGTTCATGCTTCTTACCATATCCACCGAAACAAGCTTTGGAGCCGATACGCCGATAAATACATCTGCGCCCTTCATCACATCGGCCAGGCTGCCCTTTTCCCTGTTCGGGTTTGTGACCTTTGCCATCCTCTCGTGCTCAGGATTCATATACTCCTCCTGCCCCTCATAGATAGCCCCGAAGCGATCGACCATGATGAGGTTCTTAACGCCTGCTGCCAGCAGCAGCTTTGAAATGGCTGTTCCCGCAGCTCCCGCTCCGTTTACCACCAGCTTGATCTCACCGATATCCTTCTTAACCAGCTTGAGCGCATTTTTGATGGCTGCGACCATTACCACGGCGGTTCCGTGCTGATCGTCGTGGAATACAGGAATATCGCAGCATTCCTTAAGCTTTCTCTCTATCTCAAAGCATCTCGGAGCGGCAATGTCCTCCAGATTGATGCCTCCGAAGGAGCCTGCGATAAGAGATACTGTCCTTACGATCTCGTCCACATCCTTGGAGCGGATGCAGATCGGAATGGCATCCACATCACCGAAGGCCTTAAAGAGAGCACACTTTCCCTCCATGACAGGCATTCCTGCCTCAGGACCGATATCTCCGAGACCGAGAACTGCCGTTCCGTCTGTAACTACCGCAACAGTGTTCCAGCGTCTTGTGAGCTCATAGCTCTTGCTGATGTCCTTCTGGATCTCCAGACACGGAGTTGCCACTCCCGGCGTGTATGCCAGCGACAGCGCTTCTCTGGTGTCCGCAGGCACACGGGAAACGACCTCAATCTTTCCCCTCCACTCGTAATGCTTCTTTAAAGACTCTTCACCGATATTCATGCTCTACCTCCAAACCTGTATTTTAATTCTTCCTGCTCATGTTCCTGCCGTCTGCTCCTCATCGCTGCAAACGGGCAAAAATGTAAATATTTTTCCTGTTTGCAGCAGGTCCGGTGCTGAATAGTTAAAGCTTACATCCATATCTGCCACAGCAGTATGTAGCCCGTGGTGACTGCCGCAAGGGTAAACGGTACGGAATAATTCATAAATTCCGCGGTCGGCACCTCATACCCTCCCTTTCGGAGTATACCGATGCCGGTGATATTTGCCGAGGCTCCTATCGGAGTGATATTGCCTCCGAGAGTCGCGCCCACCATCAGACCGAAATAAAACAGATTAGGATCAATATAGACTCCTCCTGCCTCAGACAGCTTTCCCGCTACGACCGCCACCACCGGCAGCATCGTAGCTGTATACGGAATATTATCTATAAATGCCGACAGCAGCACCGACATCCATACGATCACAGAATATACCACAAACACGGACATTCTTGAACCGCTTCCGCTCAATGACGCCAGCAGGGTGCCGATAAATTCTATCAGCCCCGCCTTTTCAATGCCTCCTATTATAACAAATAATCCGATCAGCAGCACAAGAGTATAATAATCAATTTCTCTTATCGCCCGCATAACCGTTCTGAAATGTCCGTCCCTTCTTACCTGATGAATAATACCGAAAATAAAAAACATCAGACAGATCAGTCCGTTGGTGATATCAGGCTTGTAAAGCTGTCCCGGCAGAGCATTTTCCTTATAAGGAATGAAGGAGGCGGCTATCAGGCTGATGATGGCTGCCGCCAGCAGCACGGTCGGAATGTAATCCTCAACCCTGGCGCTTTTTTCCACCTTGATCTCGGCTCTGCTGCCTCGAAAGAGCCATAAAATAATAAAGGCAGTAACTACAGCCCCGGCCTCGGTGACCCAGAACATTCCCGGTCTGCCTTTAATAAAGAAGAAATCCATAAAATCCATGCCCGCCTGCCTGGCCAGGAGTATAGAGGTGGTATCTCCAACCAATGTGGCCGCTCCCTGGAGATTAGAGGATATGGAAATACAGATAATGGCAGGCACCGGTGAAATGTTAAGACTTCTGCAGACCGCCAGTGCCACCGGAGCTATCATGAGGACCGTGGCAACATTGTCTACAAAGGCCGAAATGATCCCGGCAAAGAGCGACAGTGCCAGTACCAGAAGCCTTACCGAGCCCACCTTTGATACTATGATGTCGCTCATAAGATCGGGCATTCTGGAATTGATGAACATATAGACCAGCCCCATCGTACCGCTGATCATCATTATGACGTTCCAGTCTATGGCGTCCAGTGCCTCCGCAATGCCGAAACGAAAGTCAGGCAGCAGTCCCGTGCTCCCCGCGGCTACAAATACCACAGCCGCCGCGACAGCGATCACGGGTCTCAGCTTCTGCAGGGAAAACATCAGTATATATGTAATGATAAACAATATGAGTGCAGCAATTATGGTAGTATTCACATC
>JAQXPY010000058.1 GCA_029100885.1 Clostridiales bacterium
GATTTCAGAAGCGTGGACGGACTTTACAACATGAAGTACGATTATCCTCCGGAAACTATTCTCAGCCATACTTTTTTTATGAAAAATACAGGAGAGTTTTACAGATTTTACAAGGACAAGATGCTTGTAGACGGAGTGAAGCCCAACAAGGCGCATCTTGCACTGGCGAAGCTGGAGGAGGAAGGCAAGCTGAAGGCAGTCATAACCCAGAACATTGACGGGCTGCATCAGGCTGCGGGCAGCCGGGAGGTGCTGGAGCTGCACGGAGCCGTAAGCAGGAACAGATGTATGAGCTGCGGCAGAAGCTATGGGGTGGAGGCCGTTAAGGATTCTCCGGAGCTTGTGCCGAGATGCAGCTGCGGAGGTATCATAAAGCCGGAGGTGGTGCTTTATGAGGAGCCGCTGGATGATGCTGTCATGTCCAGGGCTCTCAGGTATATTTCGGAGGCGGAAGTGCTTATAGTAGGAGGAACCTCGCTCAACGTATATCCTGCGGCAGGACTCATTCAGTATTACAGAGGAAATAAGCTCGTGCTTCTCAATAGGGGTGCTACTCCTATGGACGGCAGAGCAGACCTTATAATCAGAGAAAAGATCGGAGAGGTGCTGTCGGAGGTATGCTGATGCAACAGATCAAAGGCAGCAGGCGGCAAGTTAAAGGTGACAAGTCAAAGACAGTAAACAAAGGCGGTAAAGAAATACTGCACAATTAGTCTGATGATATTAGTACAAAATATATCAATTTAACCAAAATAGCACCATGGAACCATGGTGTTTTTTTTATTTTTGTATGAGAATGCAGACATGGGGCGATGCGGGACGACCGGAGAACGTCTCGCCGGAGCAACACCGGGACAGTACCGGAGCAAAAAAAGGAAGGAGAAAAGGTGAATCATGAATGAAAAGAACACTGCGTCGTTAAAAAAGACCAAGATGACGACGATCGGAGTTGTAGCGCTGATTTTTTCATTCATCGCAGCAGGAGCATTCGGAATCGAAGAGGCTATCGCAGCCAGCGGACCGGGCGTTACAATAGCGATGCTGATAATATTCCCGTTTGTATGGTCATTTCCTCTGTGTGAGATGGTCAGCGAGCTGGGATCGCTCTATCCGAACGAGGGAGGAGTATATTCCTGGGCCAGAGAGGCCTTCGGTGAATTCTGGGGCTGGCAGGCAGGCCTCTGGGGAGCTATCACCACATGGCTGTGTCAGGCGCAGTATGTTGTGCTGGTAGTGGGCTATGCCGCAAAGCTGTTTGAAATGTCCACCGGTATGGAATATGCGGTTAAGATCGGAGTAGTCGTATTTTTTACTGTTATCAATATTATAGGTCTGGACTGGATGGAGAAGCTGGAGACTGTCATCATGGTCCTGATCCTGGCAGCCTTCGGTGCTGTAACGATAGTCGGCTTTGCAAACTGGAACTACAACCCTGTAATGCCGCTGTTCAATCCTGAAGAGGGTCTGTTCCATTCGGTAGGCGAGGGAATCGCCATCATTATCTGGATGTACCTGGGATATGAATGCATGTCCAACATGGCGGAGGAGCTGGAGGATCCGCAGATCATTCCAAAGGCTATGCGTATCGCGAACCCGATAGTTGCATTAAGCTATGTTCTTCCGACACTGGCAGCTCTGGCAGCCATCGGCTCCTGGAGCGCATGGTCTACAGAATCCGGCGGCGAAGCCGTAGGCTACGCAGACGTACTTATTCAGTATGTAGGCAGCTGGGCAGGAACGGCATTTATCATTGTTGCCATACTGGCAAACTGCTCTATCTTCTGCTCGTATATCGCTCACGGATCAAGAGCATTTTTCGTAATGGCAGACGACAACATGTTCCCGAAGTTCATGAACAAGGTAGACAAGAGAGGAATTCCTACGGTATCGATCATTCTGCTGGCAATATTCACGATATTTACATGCCAGTACGATTTCACCACACTTGTAATGGCAACGACACCTATCCAGCTGTATCTCTATCTGCTGATGGTGGTCTGTGTCATCAAGATCAGAAAGAGATACCCTGCAGCGGAAAGAAAGAAGATGGGACTGGCGGTAATGCCGGGAGGCAACATCGGTCTGTATGTGCTGTCCTTTATTGTTCTGGCAATATGCATGTTCGCCATATATGTCAACGGTCTCGACTACTTTGTAACAGGCTTCCTCGTACTTGCGGGAGGACTCGTATGCTACATAGTCTTCAAGATCATTTACAAGGGACGCTACCTGGATGATCCGGAAGTATATCCTCTCAACGAAAAGACACACCTCGGTCTGGGAGACATGAAGGATATCGGTGTTTACACCATGCTGACAGGTCTTATGGCTGTGGTCGGAACTGCATTTATATATTTCTATGAATGTGAATATGGACTCGAGTATTATCTTGAGGAGTATGAAGAGGGCTTCTTCAGCAGCTTTTACGGCATGCTGGGCACCAGCCTTGTAATAGGAATTGTTTGTCTCATAGCAGGCTTCATAGCATATAGTTATTCAAAGAAGACAGAATTTGCAAGGCTTGCCGAGCTCGAAGAGCGCAGAAACGAAGACCTGGATGAAAGGATCAGGGAGATTCACGGAGATGTGCCTCTGGCACCCGAATTAAAGAAGCACTAAAGCGCAAAAGTCTGTAAGGATAAGAAAGAAAACACAACCGAAAATAGATGATTCAGGAGGAAAAACGAAATGAAAAAGGTAATGGTTTGCGGATGCGGAGCCCAGGGTTCTACCATATGCAGAAAGCTTGATCAGGAGCCGTGCATCGAAGAGGTAGTATGCGCCGATTATAATTTTGCGGCTGCAGAGGCAGTATGCAGACTGATGACAAAGGGCACACCTAAGCAGGTAAATGCTGCCCATGTGGACGAGATCGTTGCCGCAGCCAAGGGCTGTGAGCTCATCGTAAATGTAATGCCTCTGGAGTTTGGAGTCAACATGCTTCACGCGGCTATCGAGCTGGGCTGCTGCTATCAGGATCTGTCTGCCTGCGAGAATATCACAGAGGTAATGGACGTGGATGAGTACGATCGCTGGGTAGAGGGCATCAAGTGCATGTACACCACCTACGGCGAGAAGTTTGCAAAGAACAATACCACGGCGATCATTGGAACAGGCTCAGCACCGGGAGTAATGTGTGTAATGGCAAGAAAGGCCGTAAATGAGCTGGATGAGTGCGATACTATCGCAATGATGGTATACGAGGGCGTTGAAGCAAAGCGCTTCATTCCGTTCTGGTGGTCACCGGATGTGGCTCTTGCCGATATGCAGGAGGATGCATTTGCCTTTGAAAACGGCGAGCAGATCAGAACGAAGCCGTTCAGCCGCCCTATATACCGCAAGTGGCCTGAGATGAACAATGAGGAGGTCGTACTCGTTGAGCACGCCCATGACGAGCCTGTATATGTGGGCTTCAACAGAGAAAAGTATTTCAAGGGCTGCAAAAACGCATACTTCAAGTACGGCGGAGTAGGCATCAAGTTTTCCGAGCCTCTGTACAGAGCAGGACTGCTCAGCTGGGAAGAGGAGGAGATCAACGGAGTAAAGGTCGTTCCTCATGAGCTGGTAAGAAAGCATGTTCCGGCAGCACCAAAGGATCCTGAGGTCATCAAGGAGATCATCGATGAGGGACTCGTATCCGATACAGGAGCATTCGTAGTAGAAGCATACGGCAAGAAGGACGGCAAGGATGTGATGGTGGATCTGCACCTCTTCTCACCGGGTATCGTGGATTCCTACGAGAAGGCAAGGATGACCGGAGAAATGTATGTTACAGGACAGGGAGCATTCCTTTATACCAAGCTGCTTGTTAACGATATGATCGATCAGAAGGGACTTATCTCCTCGGATATGCTCAATGATAAGCAGGTCGAGCAGTACATCAAGTGGGCAAATGAGCTTGAGATCACCTATACGATCGACGTTAAGGAAGGCGTAAAGGCTCCTAAGTTCTGATAATGATCCAGGGAAAGGAATAAAGACTCCGAAGTTCTGATAATGATTCAGGGAAAGGAATAAAGGCCCCTGACTTCTGATATTGATGCGGGAAAAGGCGTAAAGACTACAAAGCCTTCAAAAGTTTAATAACAAAGCCCTTCCGGGCGATGTATGATAGAGGACTTCATATATCTCCTTACAGAAACAGGCTGTCAGCATCATCATGGTATTCTGCTTGTGGGCAGCATATCATCAACGATGCGGCGGTCTGTTTCTTATTTTTCTCAATATCTCCACACCTCTTTCGATATTGCCGAAATCGAAAGCGGCGGCATCTGTTTCTTCCTTTATACGCTCGATAGCCTGCATGGGATCAAGAGAGTGATACGGATAATACAGCTGTTTAAGCTTTCCGGGCTTGACGATCTTATATATCTGTTTGCTGGACATCCCGCTGAAATACGCCCAGTATCTGTATAGATAACCTATCCAGTGCATTTCGTCAGGAGAATATTTTTCCTTACCGTAGGCGCATTTGCCGTATTGGGTCTCTATTTCATTTATGGCATCGGAAACATCCAGAGAATCGAACACCCCGCCGGAATTGTCTATACGCTGTGCCAGCTCCGAATTCATAAAACGGCGTATAAATACTCCTGAACTGCATTCAGTCTCATCAATAGAGCGTGTAAAGAGTGCAGCCTGATATCGGCACATCTTAAGTCCCATTGAATCTATAGTCTTCATATCATTATATCCTCTATGTAGTCTCCCTGATTACGGTATTGTTTTTTTGCCAGTCTGACCTTATCCATATTCATATCAAAACTCTCCTGCCGGGCATTCAGATATGACAGCTTTTCCGAATCTGCCAGATAACACCTCTCCAGAATAGTCAGTCTGGAAAGCGCCTTTTCACTGACGAAAACATATTGCATTCCCAGATTGGTTGCAGAAAGACAATGCTGACACTGGATGTCGGTAAGCTCACCGTCGATAAAACTGTCAATTATTTCAAACATTCTGTTATCTGCAATCGGAGCAATGATATAATCAATGTCTCTGGTCGTTTCGGATAAATTCTTCACTGTATCGGTATGGCTGTATCCTGACAGTCGACCGCGGAAATATGCAATAGTCAGCATCCACTCTCTGTCAACACAGAACCTCTTGAATTTTAATCCCGAAGGATCAAATTTCAGCATATAAAGGGAGGAGTTTTTATGGGATGCAACAAACATGGCTGATTGCTCCATGCTTTCACCACAGTAAAACCCATTGCCGAAATCATTGATTCGCTTGCTGTAATCAGTTCGCAGATTTCCTTCGATCTTTGTTTTTGCTCCGTGAAACAGCAGGCGTTCATCTCCCTTTATCATATCTTCACGGTAAAACTGTTCCTTGATCTTGTTTAGCCGGATTCCCTTTTTAAAGGCATATTCGTAAAATGCATCAATATTTTTAAGGGAAATATCCTGCTTGTTATTGATCCAATTGCTGATAGTCACTCTGCTTACACCAAGCTCCGAAGCAAGATCATCGGTTGATAAACCGGTGATCTCCAGAATGCTCTCAATATCCTGAGGCGTAAGAAAATCCAAAACACACCCTCCCAAAATATCGCCAAACTTATTTGTAAAGTATTTTACATATAAGTCTGATTAATTGTCAAGAAACTAAAAATAATCAAGCGAAAAAAACCTAAGACATAGAATCCTACATATGATAAAATCAAGGTAACGATTCTGCAGCTTGACGGTACCGGACGAAGACCATCAGGCTGGTTATCAGGATAGCTGTAGGATAGTTATCAGACTGGTTAGCAGGATAGCTGTCAGGATAGTTATCAGACTGGTCAGCAGAATAGCTATCAGGATATTTACCGGAATGAATATCCGGGTGAATGACGGCTGTCTGCCGGGGCAGTACAGGAAATGAGAGGGGAGAATAGGAAGTTTTGTTTGCAGCAGGAGCAATATTTATATATTTCATTTCTATTCTTATTGCTATTTCCGCAATGACACTGATAGTACTTGTTACGGGTACAGAAGGAGTAAAGCGCAGGAATCAGCTGAATTTTCTGATGCTGTTCTGTGTCAGCAATCTGCTGATAGCGACCCTGTACCTGATACTTACTGTCCAGGATTCCCTTGTTCACTTTTATCATTACAGCACTCCCGTCAGGATGGCGGACATTAGTCTGTATACAGTTCAGGCCTTCAGCTGGTGCATGTATCTGCTGTATTTCGATCCGAATCAGGGACAGACGGTACGGCACAGGAAACAACACATATTTTTAAAGCGGAGCACAGATGCGGATGTATGTGAGCTGTCAGGTTGCGATGAAAAGAAAAGCACACAGGGAAATGAACCGTATCACGATGCGGCAGGATCCGGGCGCGGTGAATGGGAAAGAAGGCAAAAATTCCTCTGCACAGCCGTATATCTGTTTGTACTGACCTATGGACTGATAGTCTACGTTTTCTTTGTGGATGACAGATTTATCTGTATCAACCGGTTTGCCGAGATAAGCGAATTTATCATTTCTGCACTGATAACCATACCGATAGCATATGCATCCGTGCGCCGCATCGGAAAAATGCACAGGCGGACCTTTATGCTTACTGCGGCTGTATTGTCGGTTCTCATTGTCATTACCCACTGGTGGACGAGCATATATATGCTGTTGGCAGCCCGCTTTCAATGGATATATGAGGTACAGGAATACCTTATAGGCAGTACTCTGCAGATGCTTATCATAGGAACGCTTGCCGTTGCAGTATACAGATATGACTATTCCGGAAAATATCTGGCGGAGAGGCTTTCCGCAAAGACAGGAAGAACCGCAGCGGAAGTGAAAGAGACAGGAGCAGAAGCAGCAGAAGGATCCGGAGCAGAAGTGCTGAAAATAATGACCGCAGAAGCAGCAGGAGAATCGGGAACAGAAGCGGCGGAATTAACAGGCACAGAGACGACTGAAACAACAGCCGGTTCACTCTCTGGACATAGGGCAGCCGGGTCAGCGAAAGCAGCGGCAATAGAGGAACCGGTCTTTGATCTTGAAAAATATTTTGACGAAAAGCAGCTGACAAAACGAGAACGGGAGGTGGCGTATCTGGCTTATGAAGGACTTACCAATCCCGAGATCGCCGAAAGGCTCTGCATCTCACAGTACACGGTAAAGCGCCATATGCACAGCATATTCGAAAAGCTGGACATCTCAGCCAGAATCGAACTGGTGCATTTTATGAACGGGAAGTAACTATTCAGCACCGGACTTGTTATAAGCAGGAAAAATGTTTACATTTTTTCCTGGCTGAATAGTTACAGTGAAAAGTAACTAAGTAGTTCACAATTACCGAAAAGTAGAATAAAATAATAATATTCGTCACAGGGGACACAAGCCGGATACAATTATCAAAGGACAGTATCTGACTGAGCTGTACCAAACAGTATCAAACAGTATGGAACCGCAGCAGTATCGAAAGCCGCTTAACAGGAGGAAACGCAAGTGAGCAGCATAGAGAAATGGAAGCAGGAGCTCCCGGAATTCAGACAGAAAACAGCGGATTTTTACAGCGGAGAGCTGGATAAGGGAAGCTACAAGGGGTATTCCGGAAGATTCGGAAGCTATGCACAGCAGGGCGGAAAGAGCAGTATGCTGAGACTGCGTACCACCGCGGGAAGAGTGACTCCCGATAAGCTGGCCTTTGTGGTCAAGGCAATAAAGGAGGATGACGTTCGGAGAGTTCATTTTACCACCTGCGAATCGATTCAGTTCCATGACCTGAACAAGGATCAGGTATGCAGCCTTATCGAGGAGGCCTGGGATGCGGGCATGGTGACCATGGGCGGCGGCGGAGATTATCCGAGAAATGTCATGTGTTCCCCGCTTTCCGGCGTGGATAAAGAAGGATACTTTGATGTGCTTCCTTATGCGGAGGCTGCCGCAGACTATCTGATGGGCTTTGTGGATGCAGAGAAGATGCCGAGAAAGCTCAAGGTCTGCTTCTCCGACTCCCCGGAAAACATTCCGCATGCCACCTACAGAGATCTCGGCTTTACGGCCAGACCGGACGGAAGATTTGATGTTTACAGTGCAGGCGGACTCGGAAACAATCCGAAATTCGGCCTAAAGGTGGCAGAGGCGATCGAGCCGGAGGACATTCTGCTGTATATCAAGGCAATGTGGCTGACTTTCAGAGCCTACGGCAACTATGAAAACAGAGGAAAAGCCAGAACCAGATATATGCAGGAGGTCTGCGGAGGAGAAGAAGGCTACAGAAAAGCATTTCTCGAGAAGCTGAAGGAGGCTGAGGCTGCAGGAGATGTTCCTAAGCTCTGCGTGAAGCCGGAGCCGGTGACAAAGACAGGGGACGGAAGCGTTTGCGGCGACAGGAGAGCTATTGCCCAGAAGCAGGAGGGGCTCTATGCGGTGGAATGGCATCCGATCGGAGGCAATCCGGCACTTGAGAGTCTTAAGGCGCTGTATGAAACGATAAAGGATATGGATGCGGTCGAGCTCAGACTGGCGCCGTATGAGACAGCATATATCATCAATCTTACAGGTGCGGAGGCACAGCAGGTAATAGCTGTTCTGCCGGACAGTGCCGAGAGCATGTTTGAGACATCCGTAAGCTGCATCGGAGCTTCGACCTGTCAGGTGGGAGTCAGAGACTCACAGGCTCTTCTTGCCGCATGTATCGAAGCAGTCAGAACGGCGGAAATTGCGGACGGAGCGCTTCCTAAGATCTATATTTCAGGCTGCCCTTCATCCTGCGCCGGACATCAGACAGCAGCTATCGGCTTTAACGGTGCGGCAAAAAAGACAGAAGCCGGAGTTCAGGCGGCATTTATGCTTCATGCAGGCGGCTGCAGCAGACAGGGCGAGGAAAAAATGGGCAGGCAGTACGGCACAGTCCTCACAGAGGATATTCCGGAAATGCTTGTAAAGATAGGCAAGGCAGCAGAGGCGGCGGGACAGAGCTTCGAGGAGTGGTACAAAGCAGATGAAGCAGCCTTTGAAGCTATAGTGACTCCTTATATTGAGAGAAAGTGAACGACCGGACAGACACAGCACCGGTCTCAGACAGCGGCGGAAGAAGCGTTGTCAGCAAAAAGCTGTACGGATCGACAGCCGCCAGGGTGTAAATGCCGCAGTAAGAAAAGACAGCGGGTATAGGGTACGAACAGAGTTAAATGCTTATACAGACAAGGGGTGGACAGTATGAGTTATTTTCCGTTTTATTTTGATATCGAAGGAATGAAGGCGCTTGTTATAGGAGGAGGCCACATTGCCTGCGGAAAGGTCGATAAGCTTCTTCCTTACGGACCGAAGATCACCGTGGTGGCTCCGGTCATCAGCAGCGCAATGAGAGCCTTCAACGAAGAGGAGGAAAGGATCACGATCCTTGAGAGAGGCTTCGAGTGGAGCGATATCGAAGGAGCGGGGCTGGTCATTTCCGCGACCGATAACAATGAACTGAACCATGAGATATCGGTCTACTGCAAGGAAAGAAAGATTCCGGTAAATGTAGTTGACCGGGTTGCGGACTGCTCGTTCATTTTTCCTGCACTTGTTAAGAAGGGAATGCTTTCCATAGGAATCACAACAGAGGGGGCAAGCCCGAGGGCATCGGTTTATTTTAAAGACAGGATACAGGAAATTATTCCGTCAAATATCGAAGAGATACTGGAGTTTCTGTATTCCATCAGACCGATAGTGAGGGACAGCATTTCTCCGGAAAGCGAGAGGGCAAACTTTTATCATATGGTATTCGATAAGGTCATGGAATCCGGAAAAGCTATCCCGGAGGATGAACTCCAGGCAATGGTAGAAGAATATGTAAAAAAGCTCAGCAGCAGTGCGGACAGAAGCGGAGAAAATTTTAACTGGTGAGTATGAGACTGAACCAAAGCAGCACTCTTCGAACCTGAAAAAGGCAAATACATAGCTGAAAAAGCAGTACAGAAGCGGCTGCGGCAGCAGTCGGTGAAAACAGAAAAATCGTGGCCGAAGGGCCGCGATAAACCAAAAATACATGAACAGAGACCCGGCACAGCCGGGAGAAAGGAAAGACCCGAACGGACTCTTAAAGCCGGTCGGGTCGGTCGTGAGGAATTATGGTAAAAATTGATCTGACAAAATACGGAATAACCGGAACAACAGAGATCGAATACAATCCATCCTATGAGGCACTCTTTGAGGCTGAAACGGATCCGTCTCTGACCGGATATGACAAGGGACAGGTGAGCGAGCTGGGAGCAGTAAATGTTATGACAGGCATTTATACCGGAAGATCACCTAAAGACAAGTATATCGTAATGGACGAGAACTCAAAGGATACCGTTTGGTGGACAAGCGAGAGCTATCCTAATGACAACCATCCTCTGTCAGAGGAAAACTGGGCAGCGCTTAAGGATATCGCAAAAAAGGAGCTGTCGGGCAAGAAGCTTTATGTTGTGGATGCATTCTGCGGAGCCAACAGAGATACCCGTATGGCAGTGCGCTTCATAGTAGAGGTGGCATGGCAGGCTCATTTCATCAAGAACATGTTCATCGTTCCTACAGCCGAGGAGCTGGAGAGCTTTGAGCCTGACTTTGTGGTATACAACGCCTCCAAGGCAAAGGTAGAGAACTACAAGGAGCTGGGACTCAACTCAGAGACAGCAGTAGCCTTCAACATTACGAGCCGCGAGCAGGTCATCATCAATACCTGGTACGGCGGAGAGATGAAAAAGGGTATGTTCTCGATGATGAACTACTACCTTCCGCTCAAGGGCATCGCTTCCATGCACTGCTCCGCAAATACAGACATGAACGGCGAGAACACAGCGATATTCTTCGGACTCTCCGGAACAGGCAAGACAACATTGTCAACAGATCCGAAGAGGCTGCTTATCGGAGATGACGAGCACGGCTGGGATGACAACGGAGTATTTAACTTTGAGGGCGGCTGCTATGCCAAGGTCATCAATCTTGATAAGGAGTCTGAGCCGGATATCTACAATGCCATTAAGAGAAATGCTCTGCTGGAGAATGTTACTCTGGATGAGAACGGTAAGATCGACTTTGCCGACAAGAGCGTAACGGAGAATACGAGAGTTTCCTATCCGATCAGCCATATTAAAAATATCGTGCGTCCGATCTCTTCTGCGCCTGCAGCAAAGAACGTGATCTTCCTGTCAGCGGATGCCTTCGGAGTTCTGCCGCCTGTATCCATCCTCTCACCGGAGCAGACACAGTACTATTTCCTGTCAGGCTTCACTGCAAAGCTTGCGGGAACAGAGCGCGGCATTACAGAGCCTACGCCAACCTTCTCGGCATGCTTCGGACAGGCGTTCCTGGAGCTGCCGCCGACAAAGTATGCTCAGGAGCTCGTGAAGAAGATGAATATGAGCGGAGCCAAGGCGTATCTTGTAAATACAGGATGGAACGGAACAGGCAAGCGAATCTCCATCAAGGATACAAGAGGCATCATTGATGCTATTCTTAACGGAGATATCAACAAAGCCCCGACAAAGAAGATTCCATACTTTGACTTTGAGGTTCCTACAGAGCTTGGAGGAGTAGATACAGGCATTCTGGATCCGAGAGATACCTATGCGGATACATCGGAGTGGGAGAAGAAGGCACAGGATCTGGCAGGCAGATTCATCAAGAACTTTAAAAAGTATGAGGATATCGAAGGCGGAGCAGAGCTTAAGGCAGCAGGCCCTCAGCTTTAAAGCAGAGCGTTTTGGCAATAAGCTGCTCATGTCTGCGGTAAGCGTGCAGGAAAACAAATATACTTCAGAAAAACCTATTGACAAAGTAGTTATTTAGGGTTTATAGTACAGAAAAAGTTTCAGGGAAAGGAGAAATCAAATGTTGATCATAAACAGAACAACAGCTGCAACCGGCACCATGCGCATGTGCACCACCCGCTGTATGATTTCAGATTCCCGGCTTTTTAAGGAAGAGGAAAGAGCATACGGTTAATTGCCGCATGCGGATCCGAACCAGATACTCCTTATATAAGGAGAGGAAATTTTGTTATTGACCGGGGTCTCAAGGGATCCCGGTTTTTTTAGCTGATGAGACAGCTTCAGCCGAATGAAAGAATTCGACCGGGGGAATAAACTCAAACGCTGTAATTTTTCCGCCGGTCGGCGGGTATATTGAAAGGAAGGAAAATATTATGAAAAAGAACTTATTCAAGAGTATTGCAGTAATAGCGTCGGTGGCAGCAGTAGGACTTCTGACAGCCTGCGGCGGAGGCTCTGAGGCAGCGGCAACAACAGCAGCTCCGGCTGCCCAGACAGAGGCTAAGGCAGAAGCAGAGACTAAGGCAGAGACTGCAGCAGCCGAGGAAAAGACTGAGGAAAAGGGAACTATAACAGTAGCGGCATCTCCTACACCACATGCAGAGATCCTGGCAGAGGCAGCAAAGCTTCTCGAAAAGGAAGGCTGGAAGCTGGAGATCAAGGAGTTTGAAGATTATGTTCAGCCAAATCTTGTGGTAGAAAGCGGAGAGATCGA
>JAQXPY010000059.1 GCA_029100885.1 Clostridiales bacterium
AATATTAATTATTCAATATGCTAATACTTTGTGTTTATGGAGGAATCAACGATGAAAAGGTTATTACCAAAGGCTATAAGCTTCGATATTTATGGCACAATTATTGACTGGGACGGAGGCACAATTGATTGGTATCGCAGATTTTTCGAGAAGTATCATATTACTAATCTCTCTCCTGTAGAAATAGAAAGTGCATGGGAAAAGCTTCAGTTTGAGTATATCAGAAACTACAGACCTTTCAGACAGGTATTAAAGGATACCTTCATCAAGACAGCATGGTATTACGGTTTTCCTTATGACGAGAGTGATGTGGAGAGCTTTGCTTCAGAAATGGAAAAGATGAAGGCTTTCCCGGATGCAAAGAAAGCAATTGACGACATCAGAGCTATGGGAATAAAGACATGCGCTCTTTCAAATGTTGACAATGACATCATTTCAGAGTCATTCAGACATGAAGGAATTGTTATGGATGCGATCGTTACCGCCGAGGATGTTAAGTGCTATAAGCCTCATTATCCTGGATTCCTTAAGTCTCAGGAGGTAATGGGCTGCACAGCTGACGAAATGCATCACGCAGCATTTGGATTCAAGTATGATGCTGTTCCTGGAAATGCTCTTGGATACACAACGGTTTGGATCAAGAGATCTGATATGCAGAGAGATGCGATCGACAAGGAAGATCTTATGTTCGGAGATCTGATCTCATATTCTATCTACCTCAGAGGTCTTAAGGCCATTGATGAAGAGAACGGTATTGTTTATTAAACTCAATAGTCTTAAGCCGGTATTTAATTTTAGCCGACATTCTATTACGGATGTCGGCTGATTGGTACAAAACAGAGTAAGGATTATCGTTATGTTAAATATATTATTAAGCGGCATACTCAGAGGCGGAATGTATATGCTGATAGCATTGGGACTGGCTCTGGTATATGGTGTAATGGGAATCCCGAACTTTGCACATGGTGAGTATTATTTGTTTGGCGCTTATGCAACATATTTTGCATTGACGTATCTTGGCGTTTCCCCTGTCATAGCAATACTCATAGGTGCTGCGGTTGGATTTATTTTCGGATGTATTATCGAGAGGCTTACATTTGCACCGTTAAGAAAAAGAAATACAGGCGAATGGGTCACAAACGCATTTATGATCGGAGCAGGAATACAGCTTATCATTCAGAATGGAGTTCAGTATCTGTTCACAGCAAACTATTACGGAGTAACACAGCTGTTTGAAGGCGGCATAAAGCTCGGAGGAATAAATGTTTCATATGACAGAATAGTAGCATTTGCCATTGCGATCGCTGCTCTTGCATTATTCTGGCTCTTCTTAAAGAAAACAAAAACAGGAATATCCATTCTGGCAGTTGCGGATGACGAGGTCGGAGCGATGCTGATGGGTGTTGACATTAAAAAGATTCATACTCTTACATACGGAATGAGCAGTATGCTTGCCGCTCTTGCCGGAGGAGCATTGATCTCCATGACTCCTGCATATCCTCTTATGGGAACAGCACCTAATCTGGCGGCATGGTTTACAGTTATTCTGGTTGGCGTAGGAAACTTAAGCGCTGTAGCTGTGGGAGGTTTGATGGTAGGCATTATTGAAGTTACCGCGACCTATTTCTTCGGAGCTCAGTGGCAGAATGTGGTTTCGCTTGGGATAATAATCATTATTCTGATATTCAAACCAAATGGTCTTTTCGGACGAAAGTCCAAGGTTTAAGGAGGTGGATCATGAAAAATGAATTATATAACAGATTATCCGCACCTCTTAAGAAAATCGGATTGTCTCCTTTAAGCGTAGCAGCATTTATACTGCTTGCTCTTTTCCCTTTTGTATCGCCAAATGCATACATTACAAAGCTTGGTATTACCTGCATAATGTGGGGAACCTTGGCAATGGGCTTTGATTTTTCAGTCGGATATATCAATGTATCCAACTGGGGCTATGCCGGACTGATGGGACTTGGAGCTTATGTGTCAGCCTTGCTGCTTAAGTTCTTTGATATCACACCGTGGGCAGGCATGATAATAGCCGGATGTACGGCTGCAGCCATAGGATTCGTAATTGCAGTTCTCACTATGAGAATGGATGCAATGTTCACTGCGCTTCTTGCGTGGTTTGTAGGAATTGTTCTTCAGAATATAGTGACAGCTCTGCCGGAAATAACACGCGGCGCCATGGGTCTGAATGTAAAGCCTATTTTCAGAGGAGCGTCTCCTACGCCTTACTATTATCTTATCCTGGCAATCTGCATATTAACTTTTTGTGTGCTTCATATTTTTGTAAATTCAAAATTTGGATTTTCATTCAAGGCTCTCGGCCAGGATATTGAGGCTGCAAAAGCAATCGGAATAAGCCCTTTCAAATACAGAACGATCAATTTTGTTGTTTCATGCTTTGTTGCAGGTCTTGTAGGCGGTTTCTACGGACACTACATCGGCGTTCTTTCACCTAATGTACTTGGTACAAAAAATGTTGTGCAGATTCTTGTTATTGCGTACATAGGCGGAAGAGGAAGCATATGGGGACCGCTGTTAGCATCATTCCTGCTGATGCCGATCTTTGAATCCATGAACAGCCTGGTGGAGATCAAGTATATTATTTATGGTCTCGTACTTATTATTTCCATGATTTTCTTCCCTGGCGGAATCTGTAAGCTTCCGGAGAAGGTAAGGCAGATAATAAAAGACAGAAAAAAGTAAAGGCGTGGAACGGCGGAAAAAAATAAGCAGCTTCTTTGTTGTGAATGTCAGTCGTGTATTTTACAACAAGGTTAAAAATTTATAAGCAAGGAGGAAAACATTATGAAAAAAGCTATTGGTTCTCTAATCGCGCTGTTGACAGCAGGTTCCATGCTATTAACAGGATGCTCAGGCGGATCCGCTTCGGCTTCGTCATCTTCAACGGAGACTAAAGCAGCTCAGACTGCTGCTGCGGAGAGTGGTGACAAGACGCTCAAGGTTGCAGTAGGCTGCAGTCTTACCGGTTCGGGAGCAAAAGCCGGACAGGGATTTAAGACAGCAACTGAAATGGCTTTGGAGGATATAGATTACAAGATCGGAGATTATACGATCGTACCTATCTATTTCGACCTTACCGATGACCCTGAAAAGGGAGCGCTTGCTTATGAACAGGCAATTGTTAAGGACGGGGCACAGATGGCAATGCAGGGCTGGTTTACTACCATTGCGATGTCGTGTATGGATGTTTCTGCAAAGTATCAGATCCCGTATCTGTTTAACTACGGAGCAGGACAGTCACTCGATGAGAAGTGGCTTGAGGATCCGGAGTACTACAGTTACTATGTCGGAAAGACCTATCCTACATCAGATTTCATTTCTGAAGAATACAGAGATCTGATTGTTGGCGCATTCGAATCCGGAAAGCTTACAGGAGAAAAGAAGCTTGCTATTTACGGAGAGGACTCGGATTGGGGAAGATCCATCGGACAGTACTGCAACCAGGCTTTTTCAGAGTCAGGATTTGAAGTGGTTTATGAAGAGTATTTCGCGGCAGGAACGACAGATTTCTACGGTATCCTTTCAAAGATAAAGGAATCCGGAGCAACAGTTGTTTGCGGCGCTCCAAATACCATTGCTTCTGCAGCAGCATTCCTGAAGCAGGCCAAGGAAGTCGAGCTTGATGCAACAATCATTGCACATGGTCTGAATGAGTATCCTGAATGGAAAGAACTCTGTGGTGATGCAGCTGAGGGCGCTATCACACAGATGCAGGTATATGCAGATCCTGAGGCCGGTGCCGAGTTTGAAAAGAGATTTGCTGAAAAGGCAGGATATGAGGGCGGAATCGGATGCGAAGGCGTAGCTTATGACTGTGCGAAGTGTACATTTGCAGCGCTTCAGGCTTGCTATGATAAATATGGTGTGCTCGATACAGAGACAATATATAAGTTTGCGACAGAAGACATTCAGACAGGAAACTGGGCATTTGAGGATTCTATTACACAGGCATCGTACAGATGGGAAGAGGGAAGGCTTTCTCCTGTAGTTGGTCCTGAAGCATTCTATAATCCGCTGGCACAGGTTCAGAACGGCGAGTTCAAGCTCATCTTCCCTGAAAGCAGCGCAGAGGCAGAAGTGAATTTCTAACAGGCACAGCTTGCACTGGATTATTTAACTGAGAATAATCGGATTTGTGAACTAATTATTATTAAATTATTAGGATCCTGCACTGTATATCTACATATACAGTGCAGGTCCGGAAAACAGGATTGATACCATGATATTAAGAACTGAAAATGTCACGCAGAGATTCGGCGGTCTGGTTGCGGTTAATAATGTTTCATTGGAGGTTCAGGAAGGTGAAATTGTTGGAATAATCGGCCCGAACGGAGCCGGAAAGACAACCTTTTTGAACTGCATTTCAGGATTCTATACGCCGACTGAAGGAAAAATATACTTTAAAGACGAAGATATAACAGGTGTACCTTCATACAAGCTATGTAAAAAGGGAATAGCAAGAACGTTCCAGCTGGTTCGTACTTTCCCAAAAATGACGGCTCTGGAAAATGTAAAGACTGCGCTTATATACGGAGGCTCGGATTTCAAAGGAAATCTGGACGAAAGAGCGGCAGAGATTCTTGAAGAGGTCGGATTTGCTGTAGATCATAATGCTATTGCTGAGTCTCTTAATACAATGCAGATGAAGCGGTTGATGCTGGCCAGAGCAATAGCAACTAAATGTGAGCTCCTGCTGCTTGATGAGGTTGCTGCCGGACTTACCACTGCAGAATTACCTGACTTTATCGCATTGGTAAAGAAGATAAGAGACAGCGGAGTGACGATCATTTGTATTGAGCATGTTATGAAATTTATTTCAAACACATGCGACAGAGTAATAGTAATTAGCTTTGGACAGAAAATTGCAGAAGGAACACCGCAGGAGGTTCTTAGCAACCCTGTAGTAATAGAGAGCTATCTTGGAAAAGAAGACGAATAATAAGAATTAGCTGAGGTACGTAATAATGTTAAAACTGGAAAACCTATGTGCCGGATACGGTAAGCTGGATGTGCTTTGGGATGTGAGTATAGAGATTAACGAGGGAGAGTTTGTAGCCATCGTTGGTCCTAACGGAGCCGGAAAAACAACCACCATGCGTGCTATCAGCGGCATGATAAAACCAAAGAGCGGATCCATTGTCTTTAATGACGTTAATCTCGAAAAAAAGAGCATGAAGGATATTCATGATCTGGGTGTCAGCTTTATTACTGATGGCGGCAATCTTTTTCCGAGTATGACAGTAAAAGAAAACCTGTATATGGGCGCACTTAGCATTAAAGATAAAACGAAGAGAGATCAGCTGTTTGAAAAGTGTCTCGGTTTGTTTCCAAGGCTTGGAGAAAGACTGAGTCAGCCTGCAGGACTTATGAGCGGCGGTGAGAGAAAGATGCTGGGTATAGCAAGAGGACTTATGTCTGATCCGAAGCTTATGCTTGTAGATGAGCCATCTCTTGGATTGGCGCCAGCAGTAGTACTTGATGTTTTTAAGACGCTGAAGATGCTGTCCAGAAACGGCGTTATTATTCTGCTGGTAGAGCAGAATGTAAATACAACACTGAAAATCGTTGACAGGGCATATATTCTTGAACAGGGAAAAATTCGCGGGCAGGGTACCAGCAAAGAGCTTCTTGCCAGTGATTATGTTCAGAGAACATACCTTGGAATTGAATAAAATATTATCAGCCTTATGCTGAGTATTTAATAAATAATTTAAACCAGCTGTTCACCGGAACAGATATTCAGCAGCTCAGAATCACCACCACCCCCCGATTTTGAGCTGCTGAATGGATTAAAGGTCCGGATAATAATAAACAAATGTGACTATCATATTCAGTTTGATATCTCGATCACAAGGATCGAAAAGGAGGATAGCATATGGCACACTCATTTCAGCTCGCTACAAGGATTGAATTTGGAAGCGGGTATATCAATAACGCGGGAATAGAAGCGAAAAAGCTGGGTATTACGAAAGTGATGCTTATTGCTGATAAGGGAATTATTGGTGCGGGTCTGGTAAAGCCGATCGAGGATTCGCTGAAAAAAGAAAAGGTTGATTATGTCATATATGACAAGATCGTTCCTAATCCAAGAGATATACATTGTATAGAGGGCGCTGAGTTTGGCAAGGAGCACAAGATAGACGGCATCATCGCAATAGGAGGAGGCAGCTCCCTTGATACCGCAAAGGCTATCGGAACTCTTATTACAAATGGCGGAAACATCAGAACATGGGCAGGCTTTGGTCTGTTAAAAAATGAGATTCCTCCGATGATCGCAATCCCGACGACCGAAGGTACAGGATCCGAGGTTACGTTTGACGCGGTCATCACTGATACCGAAGCTCATGAGAAGCTTAATATTCTGGATCTCAAAATAGCTCCAAAGGTCGCACTGGTAGATCCTGACGTTCTGCTCGGACTTCCAAAAAGAGTAATGGCTGCATGCGGAGTAGATGCATTCATTCATGCGTTTGAAGCATATACTTGTCGTGTGGCAAATCCGCACACGGATGCTATGGCTCTGCATGCAATGGAGATCATTGTAGAAAACCTTCGCGGTGCGGTTCATAATCCTGATATTGATAATTGTACCGGAATGATGCTTGGATCTAACCTTGCGGGAATAGCATTTGGGTATTCGGATGTTGCAGGTATCCATTGCATTGCAGAAGCTCTTGGAGGAAGATATGATATTCCGCACGGAGTGGCTAATTCAATTGTTCTTCCGGAAGTAACAGAATTTAATATTCCGGCAAATATTGAGAAGTATGCCCGTGTATCCCGTATCCTTGGAGTAGATACATCAGGCATGGATACGGAAAAGGCTGCATACAGCTGCGTGGATGCCTTGATCCAGATGAGAAAGGATGTGGATATTCCGAAGATGAGTGAACTGGAAGTGATCGATCCTAAGGACTTCAGAGAACTTGCCGATGCATCATTCAGGAATCTTTCAACACCAAGCAATCCTAGAGATATAACAGCCGAGGACTATTTTAACATTCTCAATAAAGCATACTTCGGATAAATGATTTTCCCCATCATATAAACTGTTATTAAGAAGAGAGCCGTGCCGAAGGCTCTCTTCTTAATTTTCTGAAAAGAACAGATTTAAAATATCTGATTTATTCATACGCCTGTGAGTATCTGCTGCAAAAAAAAGAGGATTCGAAAAAACGAATCCTCCTATGAGGGGGTCCTTTCAGGAAGGACATGGAAAACAGATTTGTTAAAGGCACATGTTAAAAATATTTACAATATCCTGAGAATTCAGATCTATAAGGCTGTGAAGAATGCTTCCGCTGCAAGCATGCTCTGCCATTTCTGTAAAATATTTGTCGTCAATACCGACATCTGAAAGCTTATCCGGAAGACCTAAGGTCTCAAAACAGAAACGATACAGCTCCTTGACTGTTTTTTCAGCGCACTCGATGATGCTAAGCTCAGCGGATAGTCCGAATACATTGCGGCCGAGTCGTGCTATTTCTGGTGCTGTGTTTTCATTAAGACAATACTCTAACCAGCGCGGTGTTATTATGGCCAATCCGTGTCCGTGAGTTATATCGTAATAAGCGGATAATTCATGCTCAATAGCATGACAGACGGCTTTATGATCAGAACCACCGTCAAGCATGGAATTGAGTGCAACAGACGAGGACCACATGAGATTTGCTCTTGCCTCGTAGTTGCTCGGGGTACTGAGAGCAACGGGAGCATATTTCAACACTGTTCTCATTACTGCTTCCTGAAACTGCTTGGTAAGTTCAAAGGTGTTTTCGCCTGAAAAATAATAGTCGTCCAATACGTGGCTGAAAATATCAAACGATCCGCACGCTGTCTGATATGATGGCAGTGTAAAAGTGAGTTCAGGATTTTCAAAGGCTGCCCTCGGCAGAAGGTTTGCTCCGCTGAAACATATCTTTTCCTTTGTATCAGGGTTTGAGATGACAGCCCACGGATCCATTTCAGAGCCTGTTGCAGCTATTGTCAGAACAGCAATAACAGGGATTGTTTCGCCGGAGTAATCCCCGGATTTAACGATCTCCCATACATCGTCCCCGTCATATGATGAGCAGGTTGAAATTGCTTTTGAACAGTCAATGACAGA
>JAQXPY010000060.1 GCA_029100885.1 Clostridiales bacterium
CCGAAAAGCGCCACAGCTGCATGAAGTTTTAATAATCCGCTTTTTCCCTCCATATTTTATACTTTAAGTCCTCCACATAAAAAGATGCTGCCACCCTCAGATGACAGCATCCTGTATACTAATATACTACAACCGTTGTTCCGTTTGGAACGTTGCTATAAATCCACTGAATATCATCTGCCTGCATTCTTACGCATCCGTGACTCAGAGGGTAGCCTACTCCGTTATTTCCGCCTTTAAGAGTGGTTGTATTCGGGTAGTAAAGCCTTGAATGCATTGCGTATCCGCCGCCGTAGAATCTTACAATCGGCTTAACCGTGTATGAGCCGGTCGTCCAATCAGTCTGCTTGTATGTTGTCTTGAAAACACCTCTCGGCGTGCAGTCTCCCGCTCCTGTACTTACAAGCCCTGATCTTATGAGCTTCCAGCTGCCTTTGCTTCCCTGGAATACAGTAGTATGCTGTGTTCCTATGTTTACCCATATCAGATACTGGCTGGAGCTTGCATATCCTTTATAGTTGACAAATATCTCTTTTTCCGCATTAGTCAAATCATGGTCTATAGCCCACTGTGTAGTAAAGTTTCCTTTGTACTTTGTCTGAACCTTTGCCACCACTGCTTCAAAATATGCTGCGCTTGCCTTGTCAATAGACATGGATACTGCCGGTGCAGAAACAGTCTGGTATTCTCCGTCTTTTGTTGTATATTTTATTACAAATCCTATATTTGATTTCTCAGGCATATTCTGCGAATATGCGAAGCTGTAATTCAGCACAGGCTTAGTATTTTCATTCAATGTAATCTGTTCTGTCTTAACAGTCTTACCGTCCACTGTCCATTCCGCAGTGACAGTTTTACCTACTGCTGTTTTACCCAGATCCGCAGTCGCCTGAAACTCTCTCCCGACCTCTGCCTTAGCAGGCACATTAACTGCCGCAATCATATCCTTAATGCCGTAATCCACATTATCCACAAGTTCACCTACATTAATTTCTATGGATGATGTAGCTGTTCCAATAACTGCGGTTTCTGCTCTTCCTCGTCCGGAAATCTTATTGTTTCTTCCGTCCACATTCAGTTTTGCAACGTCAGAATCAATTTTTATTATGTTATTTATTCCGTACACATTAACTTTTTCCGCGTCCGCTGCAGAATTCAGAGTAACGGTGTTGTTGTTTCCCGAAACAGATACGCTTCCGGCTCTCTGATCAAGAGTTACATTTCTTCCGTCTCCCGTTATTTCAATATCATTGCCTGCCGGGCTCAAATATGCACTGCCCTCTCCATCTCCTACTACAGTTGTACCGATTCCGATACAGTCAAAGTTCACGTTTCCCGCTCTTGATGCAAGAACAAGCCTTTCAATCTCAGAGCTTTTTACTTTAATTGAATTCAGGCTTTCGCTTCTTACTGTAATACTCTTAGCTTTTACGCTATTTAATGCAACAGTTTTAACACCCGCATCAAGCCATATATTTTCTGAGATTGTTTCTCCTCTTAAAGAAAAGTCTTCAGCAGATAAAACAGTCGGAGCAGATAGAGCTGAATAGTCTTTAATCTGATCAGCTTCTGTGTATTCTCCTGCCGCACGGTAAAGGAGTGTAATAAACTCTGCTCTTGTAATATCGTTTGAAAGATGAAGGCTTCCGTCCCATCCCTGAAGGTATCCGTTATTAACCAGTGATGCAAAGATAATTTTTTCACTCAGAGTAAGACTGTTAAAATCTTTGTACTGTGATGCTTTGCTCATATCAGGATCTGCATTTTCCAGCTGAAAAGCATCTGACATCATCGTGCAGGCTTCTTTTCTGACCATTTTTCCGTTGAGAGCTGCGATATCTGATTTTTCGATTATCCCGAGGGCGAGAGCTTCTGCGGCTTCTTCCGTATACCAGCAGTCCTGAGGAAATGATACATCTGAAGTATCAGCCTTTGCGCTCGTGTTCAGCACTCTGGTTATGATGGTTATCATCTGCGCCCCGGTAATCCTGTCATCCGGTCTCATTGTATTGTCTTCAAAACCTTTGATTATACCGTCGTTATATGCCTTATTTAAAGCTTCCTTTGCCCAGTGTGACTTCACATCTGTATATTTTTCGAATCCCGTATCGGGAGTCATTATATCCGTTTCCTGTTCCGAACCGGTATCAGTCTCCGCATCTGTGTTCCCGGGGCTTTCCTGCTCTCCTGCAGGCATATCCACCGTCTGAATCACATCACTGCCGCTCCCGGTCAGATCCGATGAAATGCTTTCGGCGCTCTGGGCATTCTGCTCCGAATCCGTCATGTCTGATGCAGCAAAAGCCAGAGATGATCCGCTTAAAATCATTGCAGCGCAGGTAAACACCGACACT
>JAQXPY010000061.1 GCA_029100885.1 Clostridiales bacterium
ATCACTCTGCTTACCAAGTCTCTGCAGATACTTCCGGAGAAATTCCACGGAATCACCGATGTTGACACCAGATATCGTCAGAGATATGTGGACCTCATTATGAATCCGGAGGTCAAGGATACATTTATCAAGAGATCTCAGATCATCAAGGAGATCCGCAGCTTCCTGGACGGAAGAGGCTTTATCGAGGTCGAGACTCCTATGTTGGTTTCGAATGCAGGCGGAGCTGCGGCTCGTCCGTTCGAGACTCATTTCAATGCGCTGGATGAGGATCTCAGACTCAGGATCTCGCTGGAGCTGTATCTCAAGAGACTTATCGTAGGCGGACTTGAGAGAGTCTACGAGATAGGCAGAGTATTCAGAAACGAGGGACTTGATACAAGACACAACCCTGAATTTACACTGATGGAGCTCTATCAGGCATACACTGACTATGAAGGCATGATGGAGCTGACCGAGAGCATGTTCAGATATCTTGCCGAGAAGGTCTGCGGCAGCGCCGTTATCGAGTACGACGGTACTGTTATCGATATGGCAAAGCCGTTTGCAAGACTCAGCATGACAGAGGCGGTGAAGCAGTATTCGGGAGTGGACTTTGATGCCATAGAGACGCTCGAGGAGGCAAGAGCAGTTGCCCGTGAGAAGCATATTGAGTTTGAGGAGAGACATAAGAAGGGAGACATTCTGAATCTTTTCTTTGAGGAATTCTGTGAGGAGAAGATGATCCAGCCGACATTTATAACGGATCATCCGATCGAGATCAGCCCTCTTACCAAGAAAAAGCCGGGAGATCCGAACAAGGTTGAGCGTTTCGAGCTATATATCTACGGAAGAGAGATGTGCAATGCCTATTCCGAGCTCAATGATCCTATCGATCAGAGAGAGCGCTTCAAGGCGCAGGATGAGCTGGCAGCAGCCGGAGATGAGGAAGCAAACCATACAGACGAGGACTTCCTGAATGCTCTTGAGGTAGGCATGCCGCCTACAGGAGGAATCGGATACGGAATCGACAGACTGGTGATGCTGCTTACCAACAGCCAGGCTATCCGCGATGTACTGCTGTTCCCGACAATGAAGACTGTAAAGAGCGGATCTGAGGAGAATAGTATAAGCTCTGAAGGAGCTGAGAAGGCTGCACAGGCGGTCAATGTGAATGACCCGAAGCTGCCTCTGTTCGATATAAAGGCACCGGATTATGACCACCTGAATATTGAGCCTCTGTTTGAGGATCTGGTCGATTTTGAGACCTTCAGCAGGTCTGATTTCCGTGCCGTGAAGGTTCTGGAGTGTGAGGCTGTTCCGAAGTCCAAGAAGCTCCTGAAGTTCACTCTGGATGATGGAAGCGGCGTAAAAAGGACTATTTTAAGCGGTATTCACGCTTACTATGAGCCGGAAGAGCTGGTTGGAAAGACCTGCATCGCTATCACCAACCTGCCGCCGAGAGCTATGATGGGCATAGATTCCTGCGGCATGCTGATCAGTGCCGTTCACAAGGAAGGCGACGAGGAAAGACTTCATCTCCTGATGGTGGATCCGGCTATTCCGGCAGGCGCAAAGCTGTATTAAATTAATAAGAAATACATGGCAGCGGCCCCGAGGACAACCTCCTCGGGGTCTTTTAATATGGCAGGACCGTTGGTATTATCTCATCTGGGTTGATGAATACAGCAAAGAATGCCAGACCAAAGCCGAAGAAAATCCAAATGCCTACTATAATTATAAGAAGCACCGTAAAGCCGGATATCTTGCCTGTTCCTGAAAAACCATGATGTGCGTTATAACTGCACGATCATAGATATTTACGACAGGTCTGTCGAGGCAGGCAGCCGAAGCGAAAATAATAAGCCCAGGTTGTTACAAAAAAGCTTGACCACTACAGTTATTCCCTGAATGGGTGGATGATATCCAGACGAAGTAGACGTCTTATGATGAGTATGTTTTTGTTGATATAGAGCGAAAGCTTTAAGGAAGGATGCTCTTTTGAAGACTATAAATGGGATGTGGTACGGTACTTAATGTTATGGTTATTCAGAAAAGGATGCTATTGCCCTGGCAGATCGGTACATGGATGATCTAAAGAAATCATTTGCTAAAAAGGAGCCAGTGGCTGATCTGGCAATTGATATTGGCTATGCATGTGGATGAGAAGGAGGACTGAAATGGCATCAAGTAAAGAATATCTGGATTTTGTTTTGGAGCAGCTTTCGGAATTGGATGATATAACTTACAGGGTAATGATGAGCTTCCGGTACCGATGAAAAGGAAAGAAAAGAAATAGATATGAGATATGACAATATCACAAGAGCGGTTTTCTTAAATCGACCAAATAGATTTATCGCAGAGGTAGACATAGATGGTCACAGGGAAATCGTTCATGTTAAGAATACAGGAAGATGTAAAGAACTTCTGATTCCCGGATGTGAGGTATGGCTCACAGCACCGGGTACTCCGGATAGAAAGACAAAGTATGATCTCGTGGCGGTGAGAAAGAGTAATGGGAACTTGTTCAATATCGATAGCCAGGCTCCGAATAAGGTGACGAAGGAGTGGCTGGACGAACGGGGCTACGATAAGGTGATGCCGGAGTATACTTATGGTGACTCCCGAATCGATTTCTACATGGAGCGCGGTGATGAGCAATACCTGATGGAAGTAAAGGGCTGCACGCTTGAAGTGGATGGTATTGGTTATTTTCCAGACGCACCGACGGAGAGAGGAGTAAAGCATCTTCGTGAGCTTGCGGCAGCTGTGGGTAATGGATATAAAGCGATGCTGGCTTTTGTGATCCAGATGGACGGTGTTTCGGAGGTCAGACCTAATATCGATACTCATGAAGAGTTTGGCATTGCTCTTGATGAGGCAAAGGCAGCAGGTGTGGAGGTGCTGTTCCTAAAGTGCCATGTGGAGCCGGATACTCTGGTGATCATAGACTAAAGTGGGAGGGTTTATGCTGGATAACCGTACCCACAGCATGACCGGATGCAATATCTTTCTGAAGGGAATTGCAGCAGGCGAGGAGAAAGATTTTGCGGTTGCCATTTCTGAAAAGCAACAGCAGAAGTTTCGTTAGTTTCGTTATGAGAGTTTTTGCTATGGTCCGAGAAGCTGCAAGATATACAAGATGGGTAAGCCCAGAGCAGTTCCATATAAGGACTGCGGATCTTCCTATGATGAAGGCTGGCTGGATGATATTTGTACAGAGAGACATGGAGAAGACGAATGAGAATTGATTCAAGAATCCTT
>JAQXPY010000062.1 GCA_029100885.1 Clostridiales bacterium
TTCCTAAAACTGCATTTGTCAGCATCTGAGGGATCTGTGCATATGAGATGACCCAGCTGAAGAGCTGACCGCCTGCAACAAGGATAAATACAACACTTGTAGAAACAGCTGTGCTGAGCGCGATCCTGCCGATATCCTTTAAGGAAAGGGTCTTGAAGATAACAAACTCCAGAATGAACGCATATACTACCGTGACCGCTGCCGACTCTGTAGGACTGAAGATACCTGCATAGATTCCGACAAAGATGATCACCGGGAATCCCAGAGGACCGAGAGCCGACTTGAATGCTTTAATTCTTTCCTTCCAGGATTTCTTTTCACTGCATGGGATTCCCGCCTTCTTTGCATAGAAGAAGGACCATGCTGCAAAGAGAAGGAACATCAGTATTCCAGGACCAACTCCTGCGATGAACAGATCTCCTACCGAAGAGCCTGTAACAACAGCATACATGATCATCGAAATACTCGGAGGGATCAGCAATGCAATAATAGCGGAGTTGATTATAAGACCTGAGCTGGCTGAATCGTTGTATCCGAGCTTGATTAATCTGCCTCGCATCGGCTTTCCGATAGCTACTACAGTTGCCTGTGTAGATCCCGAGATAGCACCGAATAACGTACAAGCGGCGGCTGTGGTGATCGCCATTCCTCCTCTGATATGTCCTACAAATGCCTCTATGAAATCAAGGAGACGGTTGGTGGATCTTCCGGTACTCATGATATCCGCACCGAGAATAAACATCGGTACCGCAAGCAGTACCTGTGTATTGACTCCCGCGATCAACTGCTGCATAGCAAGCATGATATCTACATTTGAAATATAGATCTTCATGACCACCAGCGGAGCTACCACCATAGGGATGATCATAGGAAAGTTAAATGCAAGGAGCAGGAACATTATTCCCAATAATAAAGCAACCATTATTCTCCCTCCTTATCGTTGTCATCGTAGTTTTCCACATTTTCACCGAGACGGAACTCCGATGAAATCCAGATCTCCTTTGGATTCTTTATATTCATAAAGAATGTTTTAGCTGATTCAACTGCTCCGAGGAAAAAGCCGATAGGCAGACTCATAAAGATGATCCACTGAGGAATCCTGAGGGCAGGTGTGGTTCTTCCGAGCATCCTTACACTGTTAACATATCTGAAGCTCAAATAACAAAGGATCAGCATAACGATGCAGGTGACCAGACTGATAATGAACTGCATGCCCTTCTTTGCTCTTTCAGGAACAAGATCATATACTATGGACATGCTTATCTGAGTAGCCTTTCGTGCACAATAGCCGATACCGAGGAAGGTCACTCCTATCGTACAGGCGATTCCTATTTCTTCTGTAAATGAGAGACTGTTGTTGAATACAAATCTCGCTATTACACCGGCAACAAGAACTATCACCATGCAGATTACGAAGGCACTCAGCAGAAATTCTTCAATCTTTTCAATTATGTCGGTAATTTTCTTCATAATTATCTCCATGAAATAGAGCGGCATGCTTATTGGGCACGCCGCTCCTGACATTTATTTTACAAGAAGTTCTCTTCTGTAGTGGCAGAACGGCTCTGCGCCTGTTTCAGTTACAACGAACGGCTCCGAAGTATCTACTCCGCAATCCTCAAGCCAGATTCCAGGAATCATATGGAAGGTCATACCAGGAACAAGAACTGTCTTATCGCCCGGACGAAGTGAAGCTGTATGCTCGCCCCAATCCGGCGGATATGCAAGACCCATAGAGTAACCGATTCTTGAATCCTTAACGAATCCGCTCTTCTCGATCGTCTTTGCCCAGATTCTCTCAACATCCTCCGCGAGCATTCCAGGCTTGATGCCCTCAAGAGCAGCTGTAAGGCCTTCGGAAACTGTTGCACCAAGATCTCTTACCTTCTGGCCTGCATTTCCAAGGATCATGGTTCTTGCCAGCGGACAGTGATAATGCCTGTAGCATCCGCTGAGTTCGAGAATAACTGTATCTCCATCCTTGTATACATCATCGCTCCAGCTGAGGTGAGGTGTGGATGTTCTGATACCTGCAGGCATAAGCGGTGCGATAGCCGAATACTCTCCTCCGAACTCATCTGTTCCCTTGATCTGGGTCTTGAGAACCTCAGCGGCAACATCGCACTGGCGAACTCCGATATCGATCATGTTGTATGCAACATCCATTGCCTTCTGAACGATCTGTGAAGCCTTTCTGATGAACTCGATCTCTGCCGGACTCTTTACGATCTTTACCCAGTTAACAATGTTGTAACCATTTACAAACTTTGCTTCCGGAAGTGATGCTTCGATGACCTGCTGGCATCTTGCTGAGAAATAATATGCATCTGTCTCTGTTGCAATCACCTTCTTGTCAAGTCCCCTCTCCCTGAGGATGCCTGCAACATACTCATAAGGATGCTTTACAGGATTGTTTACATAATCATCTGTATAAGCATAAATATTCTGCTCATCAAGATATGTTGTAAGTCTTGCTGCATTGCCGTCCTGTCCGCGTCCGAACCAGATCGGCTGTGCCTCATCAAGGGCAACGATAACACCCTGGTGAACATAGAATGACCATCCGTCAAATCCTGTGAGATAATTCATATTTGCAGGATCCGTAACGATCAGGACATCAATGCCTTTCTCAGCCATGCTGGCTTTTGTCTTCTCAACACGCTGAAGAAACTCTTCTACTGAAAAAACTAAGTCCTTCATTTTGCTCTCCTTTTTTTATTCTTTAAACTAAGCACACTGCTTTTGCTTTGTTCTGTTTGCACCTTAATAATAGATTGAACCCCAAAGATTATCCACGAGGAAAGAGTAATTTGATAGTAAACCAGATATTAATTTCAAGAATTTCAGAATTCTATATAAATATTTTCTGTATAACAGAATATCCTTCTGCATTGAGATCAATCTTCAGGAGGCAGATTATTACAAAAATTGTGTATTTTTCGCAAAAAATGTATTAAACCTTTGAATGAATGCACATTGTGTTTCAAATAATATTCTGTATTACAGAATTGAAATATTATTTGTTCTGTAATATAATATTTATGTATTGCAGTTACATTTCAAATAAAAATCTCAGTAGCTCGATCAATAACAGATATAAATATTGTTACCGTACCTGATACAGTTTATGATTATAAAGCTGATAAACGTTTATGGAGAATGACTATGAATAGTATTCATGAGGAACCTAAATATCCTGTTCACTCACTTGAAAAGGCTATCAGAATAATAGAATATCTGCGTGAAAACTGTGATTCCGACGGTCTTACGCTGCATCAAATAAGCACGGAGCTCGGAATGACAAAAAGCAGTGTGCATCGTATACTCGATACTCTTGTCTGCCATGGCCTGGCGGAAAGAAGCGATATCGGTATGTCCCGATACAAGCTCGGCTGGAGCTCGTATCGGATAGGCTGCGTAGTACCCGGGATCCATCCTATTGAAAAGAGCGGCTATAAGCCCCTGATAAACCGGCTCTCCGCTGATATTTCTTCCAGAGTAGGACTGTATATACTGAATCGCAAGAGCTCAATCTGCGTATACGAGGCTGACAGCGGTATAGAGATAGTTGAAAAAAACTTTAACCCCGTTCGATATCCGCTTTATTCATCCTGCTCGGGTAAGCTCTTTCTGCTAAACTATTCCGAGGATGAAATAATGAATTACTTTAAATCAACGGATATACGCAGATTTACCTCTAACACGATCCTTAACTACATCGATTTCCTGAACGAATTGAATTTCATTAGGAAAACAGGGTTTTCCATGGATCGTTTTGAATACGAAAATAATGCAGCATATATTTCCGTTCCAATATTTGACTATACCTCCTCGGTAAAGGCTGCTGTCAGCTTCGGAGTAAAAGGAATAATCAGTCCGGATATTCAGTATGACGAGTTGCCTGACAGTATCATGTCCAGCATTATGACAGTAAAGGATGTATGCAGAGAGATCTCCGATTATCTCGGATATGAGCAATAATGCAATTAAAAAAAAGTCAATCGAAAAATACGATTGACTTTTTTAGAAGAAATATTTGGCTTTAAAGTCTTCTGATCAGCTCTGCCAGAAGCGCGACTCTGTTTGGAATCGTCGATATTTCAACATATTCCTTCGGGTTGTGAAGGAAATCACCGTTAAGACCCAGTCCGTCAAGAGTAGGACACCCCGCAGATGACGCAAAGTTGCCGTCGCTTCCACCTCCCAGTTTGGTCGGTAAGAACTCAAATCCTTCTGCCTCCATAGTTTCTTTTGCTATATCATATGGTCTTCTGCTCTTATCAGTGAGCTCTATCATAGGCTTTTCCATTCCGCCGAGGAGTTCCAGCTTCATACCCTTGAGATAAGGTGTAAGGCTGTTGAAGGCATCCTCAACGATTTTCTGATTCTCTTTGGAATCATATCTTACATCAAATATTGCGTATCCCTCTCCCGGGATCATGGCCGTTGAGCCTTCCGCCCCGCTGTGTACGCTTACTGCCGTGCAAGTAAGGCTGCCGTCCGCCTTTGTGATCTTGTCCAGAATACTTATCTGATGAGAAAGCTCTACTATAGGATTTACAGCATACTCCGGATGATTTCCGGCATGGCCTGCAGTACCGTGGGCCTTAAGAGTATACACGCTTCTTCCGTATCTCTCACTGGTTACGTAGCCTTCTCCTTCATGTCCGGGCTCTGCCACAAGACATGCCGATGCCTTCCTCGCCATCTCGATAACAAAATCCCTCGATGTAACGCTTCCACCCTCTTCATCTGCATTCAGGAAGATATCTATCTCTTTATCTTCAAGCAGATGATTTTCCAGAAGAAACCTTACAGCAAAGTAGAATGCTATATCCCCGCCCTTCATATCATAGATTCCTGGACCGTAGGCTTTTTTTCCGTCACATGAAAAAGGGCGTTCTTTTGTTGTACCGTGTTCAAAAACGGTATCATAATGGCCAAGCAGGAGAATCTTTTTGCTGTTATCTCCGAGCCTTCCGTAAACATGACAGCCTGCTTCAGCCTTATCAAGTGTATTCATCTCAAAACCGATACTCTGAAAAAGCTCCTTAAGGTAATTTCCGCAAAGATCCTTTGTCTCTCTGTCTCCGAAAGTATAGGATTCATAATTTACTACCTTTTCAAGGCATCCAAGGAATTCCTCCATATGCTGTTTTGTATATTCCACCGCTTCCTTATAGACTGACATGACGTATCTCCCGATTAGTATTCTGATAATTTGCGGCGGAGGTTTGACCCTTCCGCCGCAATTCAAACCTTAAATTTTGTTTTTGTTACTTTTTTACACTGTTCAGATATTAACTGCCAGTTTGGCAGCGACTGTATCTGCTGACTCACGAGTGGTTGTCTTACATTGAAAGTCCAAGAGCATCAAGAA
Source organism: Clostridiales bacterium (assembly GCA_029100885.1). Classification (GTDB taxonomy): domain Bacteria; phylum Bacillota; class Clostridia; order Lachnospirales; family Lachnospiraceae; genus Avilachnospira. The sequence continues at coordinate 5,381 of JAQXPY010000062.1, forward strand.
CCGTATTTACATAATCAGCTCCGATGTCCTCAGCAAGCTTTGGCCATGCAGTCTTGGCAACTTCCTGGAACTCTGCGATCTGCTCATCAGAAAGCTCGTTGACCTCAATGAGCTCCTTAAGCTTTTCAAGTGTCTCATCCTGAGAAGCATCGAACTCCGTCTTTGAATAAACGATTGCTTCTGCCGCAGCTTTATCAATAGCAGCCTTAAACTCATCACTGAGACCATCATACCACGGCTTGCTGCAAACAACCGCAGAAGCACCGCAAAGATGATTTGTCAGTGTAAGATACTTCTGAACATCAGCAAACTGATATGCGTAGATAGTCTCTATAGGGTTCTCCTGACCGTCAACAACTCCCTGCTGAAGAGCTGTAAAGAGCTCCGTGAACGGAATCGACTGGATCGAGCATCCGAATGCAGCAAGACCATCCATCTGGATCGAGTTAGACTGTGTTCTGAGCTTGAGTCCCTTAAGATCCTCAGGTGCATTGATAGCTCTCTTGCTGTTTGTCATCTGACGCATTCCGATAAGATTATAGAAAATCGGCATGATTCCCGTATCTTCAATAAGCTTATCGCCCATGATCTTGCCTGCTTCGCCGTTGAGCTTCTCAAAGGCATCGTCAGAGCTTGTAACAAGATAAGGAATATCCAAAGGCTGGAAAGCATTGGTATATGATGCATAGCTTCCGATAGCATAGTCCATCATCTGGAATGTGCCGGTCTGAAGTCCTCCTACAAGAGCCTCAACAGAATTGCCGAGTGTACCGTTTGCATAATACTCGATCTGAACCTTGTCACCGAGTTCCTCCTTGAGAACCTTGAGGAATTTACGGTTTCCTCTCAGATATGACTGATCCTGAAGGTTGGCAGCCTGATCCGTATACTTAATAACTACTTTATCAGGATTGTCTGAAGCTGCTGTGATGAACGCCATGATCTCTTCATCAGAAGCATCGTCTGCGACTGTTGCTGCCTCTGCAGCCTCAGCGGTCTCTGCCTTGGTTTCATCAGCGGCTTCTGTAGCTGCCTGAGTCGCAGCGGCTGTTGTTTCAACAGTCTGAGCCTTTCCTGCACACGCAGTGAGTGATGCAGTCATCATGAGAGCCAGAGCCAGTGAAATCTTTTTCTTCATAATTGTTTCCTCCTTTAATAATAAATCCTGAAATCAGGATCGTTTCATATGATTAATTAATGCCATCATTGCATATGCCGTCCGGAATTACTGCAGCGGCATACATAAATACACCGCCGTGTGCGATTACTGCCGCAGCATATATTCATTGCATATACCGCCGGACACGACTGACGCAGCAAACATTTGAGCCGGCATACAGCGAGCTATCAGATTCCCATTCTGAGCACGGTCTCGGCTACATTTCTTCCGAGATTTCTGCAGCTCATAAGCCCAAGCTCGTCCTTAAGAACCCCGTCCCTGGACTCGGATTTATCATTTGGCCAGGTCGTAGCTCCGCCTCCCAGATAGCAGCCAGGAGTAGGCTGTCCGCCTGATCCCACAACGATCATATCATGTACCTGGAAGTAGTACTGGAGGGCAAGAAGAGTAAACTCTTCTCCTGCATTTCTGTTTCCTCCTACAGCGATGCCTCCGCCGACCTTATGCTGAAGACCGTATTTGAATTTTCCTGTACCATATCTGAGAAGAGGCTCCGTTCTATCCATAAATGTCTTCATCTGACCGGTCATGTTTCCGAAGTACACAGGTGACGCAAGAATAAGACCGCTGCATTCCAGAAGCTTTGGATATATCTTGCTCATATCGTCATCTCTGTGAGCCGGACATGCATAGTCTCTTTCAGGCACAATAGTTTTCGGACAGCATGCGAAGCATCCGAGACATGGCTCTATCCTGTAATCTCTGAGATAAATCGTCTCTGTTCTGATACCCTCGACACCGGCTGCAGCATCCATAGCTGCCTGAAGACAAATGTCTGTATTTGCTCCCTTTCTTGGGCTGCCGGATATTCCGAGAATAAGCTTATCACTCATATGTTATCCTCCTGAATCTTATCTGATTACAATACTGTTGAAATGATTGATGTATTATTCCATACAGATCGGATAAGTTCCGATCTGCACTCACTGTTTGCGTTTTTCTCAAAATACACCCTGTTTCTTCCTAAATAATATAATCAAAGTATATTAGGAAGGAATGTTGTAAGCTGAGGAACGAATATGATCAGCAACACACAGCCTATCATTGATAAAATAAACGGCATCGCACTGCTCACTATCTTATGCATAGGAACGCCGGTCATTGATGAAGCAACAAACAGGTTCTGTGCAACAGGAGGTGTGATGAAGCCTACCGCAAGGGCGCAGATCATAACACATCCGAGATAAACAGGATCAACTCCAAGCGGAACAAGCGCACTGTAGAAGATCGGAGCAAGAATAACGATACTTGACATTGTGTCGAGGATCATTCCGGCAATAAGAAGTACAACGAGTACGATCAGCATGATAACATTGAGATCGTTTGATACTGTCGTAAGCATTGTTCTGACAAGTGCAGGAACCCCGAGCATAGACAGGACTCCGCCCATTGCAGCTGCAGGAGCAAATGCGAGCATGACCGCACCGACAAATGAAGCAGTATCATTCAGAATGTCCACTACATCCTTTATATGCATCTCTTTGTAAATAAAGAAGCCTACGAAAATACTGTAATAGATCGCAACCGTTGCAGCTTCTGTCGGAGTACAGATTCCTCCGTAGATTCCTCCGAGAATGATAACAGGCATTATCAGCGCCCATACAGCATCCTTGATGGCTGCAAGCTTCTCCTGAGTTGTAAATCTCTTATCAGATCCTTTATAGCCCTTTTTCTTGCATATCCTCTTTGCTACAAAAATCAGCACTCCTCCGATCAGTATTCCAGGAACAAAGCCTGACAGAAACAGATCCGCAATACTGGTATTCGTTGACACACCGTATACTACAAACGGTATACTTGGCGGAATGATGATTCCAAGGCTTCCGGCCACTGCCGAAAGTCCTGTTGCAAAAGGCTTGTCATAACCTGCATCCACCATGTACGGGATCATAATTCCTCCGATGGCCGCAACCGTTGCAGGTGCAGATCCCGAAATGGCTCCGAAGAACAGGCAGGCAACAACTGTTACCGCACAGTAGCCGCCGACCTGATGACCGAGAAATACCTCCGCAACTCTTACAAGCCTCTTGGATATTCCGCCCTTTTCCATAAGAGAACCGGCAAGCATAAAGCATGGAACAGCCATAAGAGGGAATGAGTCAAGTCCTGTGTACAGCTGCTGACCTATAAAGGAAAGGGTAGTCGTCTGATACAGAACAGCGACAGAGATAAGTCCAGCGCATATCGACATTCCGATCGGAACACCGATCACCAGCAGTATTGCCATCACAGCAAATAATGTTGCTATTTCCATGTTCTCTTACTCCTTTCTCTCTTCATCAGCATTGTCATATTTTCCGGCCTTTATATCCTTTATGATATTAATATTTTCCTGAATAAGACGGAAAATAATCAGGCAAAGCGAAAACGGAAGAACAACATACGGTATCCACTTCGGTATCTTCAAAATCGGCGTCTTCATCTTATAGGTAAAGAGATTCTGAATGTTGATCCATATCGCATAGATCAGAACGCAGCATACAAGAATAAAAACTATGTTGGAAATGACCTTGAGGACCGCTTTAGTTTTCGGGCTGAAATGATCCACGACCATTTCCAGACGCATATGCTGATTTCGTCTGGTTCCGCCTATTGCTCCGATAAATATAGAAGTAATAAAGAGGATAACGCTGAGCTCCTCAGCCCATGTTATGGAATAAGAAAATACATATCTGCTGATTACCTGAACAAAACACAGGAGTGTCATCAATCCAAGCAGGATTGCTGCCAGATAGTATTCAAAATTATTTAAAAAATGTTTGAATTTGTTCATCGCTGTTCTCCGTATCAATCAAAAATGTCAGTTTTTGTATTGATCAGCCCTCATGTCTCGCTCTGAAACGATCCACCGCAGTTCTGGCTGTGATATATTCAACGTTTCCGGTTCCGTTCATATGCTGTATCAGCCTCTCGAGAACGGAAATCCTTGACGGTCTTCCAATGATCTGCGGATGACATGTAAGCACGAAACAGATATCCGAATCACCGGTCTCCTCGACCTCCGCCATAAAGTCTTCATACAGACCGTCAAACTCTCTGCACCAGCAGTCAAGAACAGATTCAATCGGCTGCATAGCCTTTCCGACTATTCTCACGCTGTACATCCAGAACGCTGCATCATCAAGGATCCAGTGAATAGGAAGCTCAACGATCTTTGACTTGCGTCCGCCCGGAACAGAGCTGGTATCAAGATACTCTGCTGAATCGCTGCCCATCATGTTTGAAGCATATTCAAAGCCCATCTCCTCGATGATATCAAGGCTGTTTACACTGTACTCCCATGCCGGAGAACGATAGCCTTTAGGCTCCCATCCGAGCTGTTCGGTAAGAATGCGCTGTGCCTTCTTATAATCCTCTTCCTCAGCCTCCCTTGAAGGGAATTTATCAGGATATGTATGACTGTAGCTGTGGTTTCCGATATCATTCCTGCCGTCATTCAGCATCGGAATAACATGGGGATACTTTTCAGCTATAAATCCCGGTACAAAGAATGTAGCAGGAAGATCATACTTTTTCAGAGTCTTCAGGACTCTTGGAAGACCGCATTTAATACCATACTCACCCAGTGACAGCGCTACCGGACGATTTGCATTTTCAGGGTCTCTGCAGCGCCATATCATCTCACCGTCAACATCGAATGTAAGCAACACAGGCATCTTTTTCATTTGAGTTCCTCCTTTGGTTATTATCTATTTGGGTATTCTACTATGTAAAACTTGTATACAAGCATGGTAGCACTATGCTAAATTTTTGTCAATTCTGATCGTTATATACAATATATCAGAATATTTTTCTATATTTTTGTATATTCTGAAATATAGAAAAATAAAAAAATAGAAGCTGAAACAATATGGTTCAGCTTCCTTGCAGCAATCCTATAGGTAATCTATTAATTTATATTGCATTTTTATAAACCAGAATTAAAAAAAAGTCAAGTTTAGAACGATATTTCTTATTGAAAATCTCTTTCGTTTAATTTAGTATTCAATTAAGCGAGCGGCGGGATGCTTCTCAATCAGAGTTTTAATCACCGCCGTGCGCATATGAAAACAGGGGTTTTTAAAGTGAAGAACAGCAGATCCAGCAACAGAGATATTATTTACAACGCAATTTTAGACAAGATCCAATACTGTGAATGGGTTCCCGGAACCCTGATAAGCGAAACGAGGCTTGCAGAGATTTTCGGCATGAGCAGAACGCCTATACGTGAGGCTTTATTTGTCCTGGCCCAAGAGGGATTTGTCGATATTTTCCCACAGGCAGGAAGCTATGTTTCTAAGATCGATCTGAAGAGGATACAGGAGATACTCTTCATGCGGTACCACCTTGAATATCCTCTTCTTGAGGAAATGGCATCCCGTCGTATCAAAATTCCTGATTCAGTCGAAAAAATACTGCTTTTAATGAAGTATTCTGTTTCAAAGGAAGACTGGAAGGAAACAGTTGCTTTGGATTATTCCATTCATGAGGAGCTACTCAAATCCTCAGGTCACGAGTATATCTGGAATGTAATCAAAAAAGAATTGCCTCACTATACACGATTCAGATTCTTTGAGCCTCATCACAATGAGTTCAAGGGTGATAAGCCAAGATCCCTGTTTGAGCATTCTGAAATGCTTGAGGCCATCAGATCCGGAGAGGTTGATTCATTGCGTGAGATAATGAAATCTCATTATGACTATAACCTCGATACCAGGAGGGAATACCATATGAAAAGGATCAATCTGCACCCTGAGTTTTTTTCGAATATTCAGCTGCTTAGCTACTGAAGCCTTCTGCCTCACTCTGATAATCTGAGGATTCTCTTCGCTAAGCCACGAAAAAAAGCCTGACTGCACTAAAATACAGATAGGCT
>JAQXPY010000063.1 GCA_029100885.1 Clostridiales bacterium
GATGCATGCACAGGCTGCAACCCGGTATATCCGAAGATCGAAGAGCTTAAGGCCTGCTATCTGAGAGCATTCTACGGCAACGAGAAGTTTGAGCAGAAGTACGGTAATGTGCTTGAGCTGGAGGTTAAGCTTCCTGTTGAGTCTCATGCAGCATATCCGCTCGGACTGTCAGCTGATCTCGGCCTTGATAAGGTTGGTGGTTTCAATTGATGAACACCTTCAATGTTCCGGGAAAGATATATTTTAAAGACGGTTCGACGGGGGTCGCTCTCCGGGAACTGACCGAGATATATCATTATAAAAGAGTATTGATCATTACAGGTGCCGCCTCATATGCCGGCGGCACCGCATCCGGGATAATGAACATGCTTGAGAAGAAAGGTCTCAGTGTTGCGGAGTATCTGGTTGAAAATGCTCCGGTCACAACAGGAGATCTCAAGGCAGCGGTTCAGAAGCTTCGCGAATTTGAGCCCGATGCGATCTTGGGCATCGGCGCAGGCGAGATAATGAATGCGGCAAAGCTCCTCAGGATCCTGGGTGAAAACACGGAGATCGATCCATGCGATCTCTCCGGAATAGAAGCTGCTGCGGCAGCTTATGCAGGCGGCGGAGATCGCAGATGCATGCTGGTGCTGCTGCCGACAGCCTTTGGCGACGGAGCGCAGAACACCTCCTTTGCGGCAGTGAGCGACGAGGAAGGTCTGCATTACCTGAAGGGAATTCGATTTATTCCGGAAATGACAGTTACCGATGCACAGCTTGTCAAGGGAAAGAGCCCTGAGGCTGTGGCAGCTGAAGCAAAGCAGCTTCTCGGACTGGCTGTAAGAGCCTTCCTTAACAATGAAAGCTGTGAGTACACGGACGGACTTCTGACAGAGGCTATCTTCTCTGTGCTGAGATACAGAGAGGATGCGGCAGCAGGAAGACCTTCGGCACTGGAAAAGCTTCATAACGCATCAACTATTGCAGGCAGCACCTTCAGCAATATCTATACCGACGGTGCGGAGCTTCAGGACAGCAGCCTTCCTGTTGGAGATGAGCTTTCCGAAGAGGCAGCCGAGAAGCTTGACAGGCTTGCTGAAGAATACGGCTGCAGCGGAGGCACCGAGTTTATGGAGCTTCTCGCAAGGTAACGCTGTCTTCATCCGGCAACCGTTCGGCACATGGGAAAGACGAAGCATCTTTTTCCGATCGGGACCGTTAAGGCGCAGAACAGCTGCTTCAATAATTAAAAAACAACAGAGCATTTGCTTGATCGCAGGAATACTTCCTGTGAGCGCAGATGCTCTGTTTTTATGCCGATATAGTATAAACGACGATACTGCAGCTGATATATAACGCAGGACAAACAGATAGTCAGGAAACGACATCTTCTCTCGGAAAGCCCCGGCGTATGACTGCATAGTATATGGACATGACGAGGACTGCCAGTATCCAGGAAACAGGCCATGCCATGATGATAAAGGTGTATTCGTTGACTATCGGGCAGAGTATAAGCAGCCAGATCATTCGGAAGCCGCAGACAAATATCATGGTAATGACCATAGGCGCAAGGGATCTGCCCATGCCGCGGATGATATTTGACAGAACGCACATGGTGGAGTCAAGGAAATCCGTAAGAACAATGATCTCAAGTCTCTTTGCACCTATTTCTATGACTGCGGGATCGCTGTTGTAAAGTCCGAGAAGCTGGGTCTTAAAGGTGACAAACAGAATGCCTATAGTGATGCTCATGCATACGGAGGAAAGGATCAGAATGCGCATCACCCTGTCGGCTCTGCGATATTTTCCGGCACTGTAATGCTGGCTGGTAAAGGTTGCGGCTGCTATTCCGTTGGCATTCAGGAATGCCAGCTGGAAGCCCTCCAGACTCTGGGAAGCGGAATTTCCGGCAACGCATACGGAACCAAAGGCATTTACCGAGGACTGTATCATGATATTCGGGATAGTAAACAGACTGTTCTGCAGAGCCACAGGAAGTCCGAATTTTATGATATCCGCTACTACGGAACGATTCAGGTTGATCTGAGAAGGGATCAGCCTGAGACAGGATTCCTCCTTGAGAAGCGCTGTCATTATAAGCAGGGCGGATATATAGTTGGAAACCGTTGTTGCTGTTGCGACCCCTGCAACTCCCATATGAAGGAACACCACGCTGACGATATTGAGAACAAAATTCACTATGCCTGCCGCAATGAGATAATACATAGGCCGCTTTGTGTCGCCGATACTTCTCAGGATGGCGGCGCCGAAGTTATATATTACGGAAGCAGGGATGCCGAGGCAGTATATATAAAGGTAAAGTGCGGCCATCTCAAGTATATCTTCGGGCGTGCCGGTCACTATCAGCATCGGCTTTACCGTAGCAATGCCGAAAACCAGAAAGAATATCCCGCAGACAAAGGAAAAGCCTACGGAAGTATGAACTATTCCGGAGACTCGGGAGGTGTTTCCGGTGGCGTACGCTCCGGCAACTTCGATATTGACACCGGTCGCAAGACCGACATATATCTGCAGATACAGGTTTACAAGGGCTGTGGTGGAGCCGACTGCCGCCAGCGCCAGGGCTCCGGCAAACTGCCCGACAATGATGACATCCGCCGCATTGAAAAGGAGCTGGAGGATATAACCCATCGCCAGCGGAATAATGAAAGAGATGTACTTTTTGAAGATTGGTCCTTCAAGGATATCGATCTCGTGAGAACTGCGGTTTGCCATAATAATACTCCATGCGATCCGATATGCAGGCATGGCTGCTCCCGGATCGAAGCCAAGAAATAGAATGACCAATGCCGAAGGATAAACGGCATTACAGCTGAACAATCATACACTCAAAAAATAATAAACGCAGAAAAACTCAGCCCATTAGGACTGAGTCTTTATGACGCCAACGAGAATCGAACTCGTGTTACCACCGTGAAAGGGTGGTGTCTTGACCGCTTGACCATGGCGCCGTACGCCCCAACCAGGACTTGAACCTGGGACCCCCTGATTAACAGTCAGATGCTCTAACCAACTGAGCTATTGAGGCAAACTG
>JAQXPY010000064.1 GCA_029100885.1 Clostridiales bacterium
TGTACAACCTGACTCCTGACAAGATCAACAAGTTTGCCAGCCCGTCCCGTTCGGAGACAAGGAAGAAAAATGCAGGTCTGTATCATAGGGCCTATACCGAGTATTCGAGAAATCTCGGACCGGATTCGACTAAGAACCGCCTTATCTCCACCCATATCGATAAGAGATGGGACAATATATCCGTGATGCCGGAGATGGATTTTAACTACATGAACAACTGCGTCATGAGGGTGCATCAGTCACTTATCTATGCTCTCGTATACGGCAAGATCAAGTATGAAAAGCTTTCGTCCACAGCCGGCGGAAAGATGATCTACCGCTATGAGAATTCGGGAGAGCGGGTTCAGGAAATGATAGTGTCCAACGGCACTCTCTGCGACGAGTTTTATGAGATCGTGGACGGTCTCTACATGGATGCGTCCATCGTAGAGGATATCTTCAAGATAATCAGTGAAAAGCACAGGAAGGACGAGGTGAGAAATTCCAATTACGAGGATACTGTCTTTGCCAGATCCCTGAAGGAATTCAGGCTGAGCCAGATACATGAGGGGGAGACCAGCCTGTTTGAGATCCCTGTGGTCTACTACAATTCTCTCCCGAACAGCCAGAGATTCACAAGTGAGATAAACGGACTGATCGATGCCGTTATCGAGACCTTCAGCAATGAGCTTGTGAGATGTGAGACCGCAGAGGATGCAAAGTTCATGCTGTGCGACATTCTCAAGGAACAGTTCCTGCTGCTTATAGATAACTATAACAGGGAGCATAAGCTCAATAATGACATAACCGCTGCCGACAACAAGGTCATCGACAGTATCTTCCGCAAGATCAGAAAGGTAATGAGCACTACTCCGGAACCGGATGATTATGAGGATACCGTCAGAGAAATGAAGAACAGGATCAATGAGGCAGCTGTCATCGAACCGAAAAGCAGGCTCAATGAGGATGCCTGAGAATTGACAGGAAGATTGTGCAGAAAAGGAAGTCAAGGATTTGTTCACGGTAATATTTGTAGAACAGGAGCATATCGATCTCGTCAGAGAGTACAGCCTGTTTCTTCAGCCTTTCATGGACAAGGATCAGTTTACTTTCTGCCGCTGGTATCCAAATGGCGAGTCTGCCGAGGAGGTGATTCCCGATCTGGAATCCGTTATCGGCGTCAGAAAGGAATGGAGGGCGATCATTCTCTGTGACAGAGAAGGCGATGGGTCGGAAAACCCGTTTGACAGGGTAAGCTGTATTATGCCGGAGCGCAAGATCGGGGAAAGCGGAGCCTCGGGGCTGACGGATACAGAAAGCATGAACCGGGTTCACGAAGTAAAAAAAGCTCTGGAGAAGTATTATAAGGAAAGAAGAGAGGTTCGTGAGAAGACCTTTCTGGAGGCAGTGAAAAACCCGCTGGTAAGACTGACTGCCCTGCTTTGCGAGGAGCCGGACAGCATACGGTCGGATTCGATACGGCAGGAAATGCCGGATATAGATGTGGATATGTCCCCGGAGAACAGGGATGATAATCCTGTCGTCATTCCTCAGGCTGAGCTGGAATATTATTACGAGCTGCAGGAGTCCCGTTGGGCGACGCTGAAAAAGCGGGAGCTGAGAAACGGTCTGAGAGGCGGCCGTAAAATGCCGTGGACTCTGCCGAGGGATATCATCTGCATTGCCAGACGTACTTCAAGGCATATGGCCGATACTCTGGATTCCGCATGGGAAAAGCATGAGGAGCAGGATTATTCCAGGTTTTATGACCGCAATCTCTACTATGACAAGCTGCGTTATATCGTATACGACATCAAAAGTGAGCATGAGAACACCTATACCGGCGAGTATATCGCCTTTCTGACAGCCGTGCTGCTGCTGGCAGGTCAGGCTATTCCTTCGGGCACACTGGCTCCTTACAGGGTATACAGGCTGAGCTGCACTATGGATGAGGAGAGGCTGGCTCATTATGTCGGCAGATATCTTGCCAGACTGGAGGAAACGGAAAATGTTGTAAAGGGAAGACTGAGCGAGATCCTGGACGAGCTGCCTGAGCATCTTAAGGATAAGGATGCGGAAAGGCTGTTCTGCCGGAGACAGTCGATCCATGTCAACATGGAGGATACGGAGCTGTCAAAGCTGACATTCAGTCTGAAGCCGGGCCTGGTCACCGACAGGCCTGTTTCAGAGTCCGCAAAATGGGCAGAGGCAAAGGCAAATGTTCAGGAGGTATTCCGAAATCTGGAGAAGCAGCCGAAGAGAGCCGTCGGAAGGGCGGCCGGAGATGTCAGGAGCCTCAATACGGTAAATGATGAAAAGGCTTCGGCTCTGAACAGCCTTCAGATAGAGGATGTGAAAGAATTTGCCGCAAAGGAGGAGCAGGCGGCAGCTGCAGCCATCAGCGGGATAGAGGACGATGCCGATTCGATAAAGCAGCTCAGGAAGAATGCAGAGGAAAGGATCGACAGGGTCATTGAACAGAGGATATCGCTGAAAAAGGCAAAGTATATCATTTTGACACTGGTGATATCCGGGATCCTCTGCTGTATCCCGCTGATTGCAGGAAATGCTCAGGACAGGAACGATATGCTCAATTCCGTCTATATCACGATGTTTGTGGTATTTTCAGTACTGGCGGTCTCTGCCGCGGCACTGCTGATACTGAGAAACAGCTTTCAAAAGGAGATCCGCAGCTACAATTCTTCAATGAATCTGATCATAAGCCGCGTTGAGAGTATTATCAGGAAGTACGAGGCATGCCTTAGTCATGTCTGCAGTACGATGCGTGCCAACAGCGTGCTTCAGTATTCCGACAGGTCCGCAGGGCAGAAGTCCTTCAGGATAGCTGTACTGGAAAAGCATCTGTCGGATATCAGGGAGAGGATGGCTCTGGTAAACGAGCTGTTCGGCTCGGTGGTAAAGAAAGCACCGGAAAAGGGCAGGGTCTCAGCCTTCAGCTATGATTTTGATAAAGCATCGGATTATTTGTATCCGATGTATACCGGAAACGAGGGAGGAATATCCATTGAGTTTCTGCAGCCGGGCAATCATATCAGGATACCGGTGGATTTTATAACTGATATTTCGGTCAGAAGGGAGGAACTGTATGAGTGATATCATCAGATACGTGCTGCAGCACTGGCTGCAGTTATGCTTGTCCTTTTTTCTGATCCTGGCGGCCTCAAGACTCAACCTTAAGCAGGATATAAGGAGCAGACAGCTCCTCATGGTGCCCCTGGCCTTTGTGTTCCTGTTTGCGGCTGCGTTAAGCGCGTCGAGATTTAATCTTTATCTCGAGGAGCTTATAGGCGAGTATGCCGCAGCGCTTTCGGAAATGGACAATCAGCAGCTGCAGACAGTAGGAAGCATGCTTGATCGGGAGGCGGCGGGTAATTTCTCTTCATTTATATTTGCATTGGAAAATGCTCTGATACTTATCGGATATCTGGGCTTCAAGAGGCTGATGCTCTCGTTTCTGAGTCTGATATGCGTAAAATTTCCGGGACTGCACAGAACTCTGGCTTCAACGCTTTATGATGAGGATGAGGAGAACGGGCAGTGGTATCTCAGAGAAGATATGGTTCAGGTGAGAAGCTTTATGGCGATCGTCTTCTGGTCCTTTGCAGTAATACTTCTGCTGCTGGCTCAGGTCTGCTGTTATCTGCTGGAGGAGTTTGAGCTTCGTTCACTGTTTTATCCTGTCTGCATGATACTCTTTATCGGAGAAATGTATTTTGTGACAGACGGAAGAACAATGACAGAGGAGCAGCCGGAAGCTCTGACCGAGGAGAATACGGAGCCGGAGAGTGTCGGAGATGCGGAGAGTACAGCCGAATACCTGAAGAGCCTGTTCGGGGATCATTTAAGCGCATGGGGAAGGACCGAGGCCGTGGAGACCTCGGATGAAGACGAAAAGAACGGTGCAGCAGACAGCCTTATTGTTTCCGATGACAGGGCGGAGGCAGCCTATGGTCTGTTTCTTAAGAAGCGTGCGAGACAGGGCTTCAGAACGGATCCTGGATATATCAGAGCCGGACAGACACTGCTGGGCGGCAGCAGCGTGCTGTTTCACGATCCTTTTTATAAGGATCTGATACCGTACATCTTTTATCCTATGCATCATTTTTTGCTGGAGCACGGCAAGGCGCTTATTATCTCGGGGCGTCAGGGAGCCGAGCAGGAG
>JAQXPY010000065.1 GCA_029100885.1 Clostridiales bacterium
TCCTGTAGCTTTTGCCCTTGTAGGTCACAGTGCCGTCAGCCTGCTGCTGCCACTCGGCCTTTTTGATTCTGTCATTGTACTCATAGTAGCTTAAGCCACCGGTCCCGGCATCCGGAGTTTCGGCCATGGCCGAAGCCCCCGGTTCCTGCACCGCCGCAGCAGCACTGTCATCCGCACTGTTTACCGGCTCTTCTGCCGCTCCATGACCTTCTCCGGCAAGATATACATTGACACCCGTTTCAGAGCCTGTCGTCTGTCTCACTGCGTTTATAATACGTTTGTTTTCTATGGCGTGGGCTGCAAACCATGCTCCGAGAACTATGAATATGACCAGAATGCCCACTATGGTCCCTTTAAGCCTGGGAGATATATCCGGGGCTTCGTGCCTTGTCTTCTTTTTTCTCTTTCTGTTGTCAAACAATTGTATGATCCTTTTTTAACGGACTCTGTGTATCTTCACTGTTCCTCATTCATTCTTTTCTTTGGCAGCTGCTTCCGCCTTTCTGATCCCGGCAGCCTCCCTGACTGTCTCTGCAGCAGACTGCTTGTTGCTGTCTTTGAATGCATACTGATCATTGCCGTACTGACCGTAGCCGTACTTTTTGTATTTGCCGTACTTTCCGTATTTACCGTATTTTCCGTAATAGCCCTCGTTATTCTTGTCTACCTTGTTGAGGACTGCTCCCAGGAGCCTCGTACCTGTTGCAGCTATCTGCTGATGAACCCTCTGCTCCAGACGGTAACTGATGGTGCCGCTCTCTATGACGAGCACCACACCGTCGCAGCGCTTTGCCACTATCGCTCCGTCCGCCACTGCCGCCATCGGAGGCGTATCTATAAATATATAATCGTATTCCTTCTTAAGGCTGTCTATCAGCTTGTCAAAGAGCTCCTCCTCCAGCAGCTCTGCCGGATTCGGACTGTACTGTCCCGCAAATATGACAGACAGATTTTCCTTTTCCACTCTGTATATGATCTCATCTACAGACTTCTGTCCCACAAGATACTGGGTCAGCCCGCTGACTGCTCCTTCGATGTTATAGCGCTGTACCAGGACGCTCTTGCGGATATCCGCATCTATTACTATGACCTTCTTGCCTATCTGGGCCATGGTTATGGCAAGCCCGAACATCACATCCGACTTTCCTTCATCCGGCAGGGCACTGGTGAACATGACTGTCTGTATGCCGCTGCCGCAGAACTGTATGTTCGTTCTGAGGCTCTTCAGGGCTTCCGAATAGTAATAGTCCCACTTTATATCTCTTTTGAGCGTTATTGTATTGCTGTTCATCTGTTTTTCCTTTATTTATCTGCGCTTTCTTCTGCTCTTCTTCGGAGTCTTCTTGTCATCCTTTTCCTTTGAGGCGCTTTCTCTCTTCGGAATGGATGCCAGTACCGTGATGCCGAGATATTTCTCCACATCCTCCTCTGTCGTTACCGCATCGTTCAGAAGGTATCTGACTGTGATGATTCCGCACATCAGCACGCCTCCGATAAGCGCAGCCATCAAAGCATTCCTGGATACGCTCGGTGAGGACTTGTTGACCGCTACCGTGCCCTCCTCTATAAGCTTAGGCGGTACCATCTCCATGGTCTCGGCAATGTATTCCGAGGATACTCTGGCTACCGAATCCACTATGTCCTTTGCCAGCACAGGATCAGCATCCTCTATGGTCAGCATCAGGATACGGGTGTTGTTCGGATTGGTGATGCTCAGCCTTTTCTTAAATTCGGTGTAGCTTATATCCAGATTGAGCTGATCTATGACTGTCTGAAGCACCGGACGGCTGGACACGATCACCTTATAGTCGTTGGTAAGCTGGGAGCCTATCTGCAGATCCGCCAGGGATGTCAGCGTCGTCTCCTTGGAGAGCACATACAGCATGGATGAGGATGAATACTGCGGTGTGATGCAGTACCTTGAAAAGAGTCCCGCTCCCAATCCGAATACCAGCACGCTTACAAGAATGGCTATGATATGCCTCCAGAACTCCATGAGGAGCTCCAGCAGATCTATTTCATTTGCCTGCGGCTGACGCTGTCTGCCCATGGCGGAATTTCCGCCATTGACACCGACCTTCGGTATGCTTCCTTCTGCTGCCGCTCCCGTCCTGCCGCCTCTTTGTTTTATTTCCTTTTCGCTCTGAGCTGTATTGTTGTCTTTTATCATTGCAGTTTCTTTCTGTTTGTGTAAGTTCTTATGCACCCGCCGACTGTCCTTCAGGGGACATTATATAATATTTACATGACAAAAAATGTCACTCTGACAGCCTGATTATCCTGCCGCTGCCTGTGCCTCGGACTGTTTCCTCTGCTGTTCCTCCTTAAGGCGAGCTGCCTGTTCCGCAGCTTCGTCACTGCTGATTGCATCGGTCTCTCCATCGTTGCTTGCGTCGGTCTCTCCGCCTGTATCAGTCGGTGTTTCACCGGTATCTGTTGATCCTCCGCCGTTCGGGCGCTCGTAGCCTGCTATGTGCTTTAGGACTGCGTCCTCCCCCTCGGTATCCAGCAGCTGCTTCTCGTACCCGGTGAGCTCTCTTCTGACTCCATCACTGTTGACATATGCCCCGTCGACGATATCCTCTGTTGCCAGAATGCCTGTCTCTTCATCCAGATAGTAGGTATACTGTCCCACCTCTGTCCAGCCTGTCACAAGCTGCATGTTTCTTCCTATATAATACCATCCTTCGGGTCTCTCATACCACCCCGGTTCAACATTTTTCCATATG
This sequence comes from Clostridiales bacterium, assembly GCA_029100885.1. Lineage (GTDB taxonomy): Bacteria > Bacillota > Clostridia > Lachnospirales > Lachnospiraceae > Avilachnospira. The sequence continues at coordinate 2,730 of JAQXPY010000065.1, forward strand.
CTAATATCAGGCAGACTGGTTCCTTTGTCTTTTTCGGTTCCCTGTGCCTGTCCGTATGCATTATTCTGCTGTGTGTCTGCGGCAGCCTTATCGTTCGGTCTATTATTATCAGATCCTGACTTGATCTGTTCATCTCTCTCGGATATGCTTTCCGCTATTTCATCCGCATCTACCCATGCAGGTGTGGACTCAGGAGGCGGCGATACTGTCCTTGCCGAGCTCTTTCCGCACGCAGCCGCGGTACCCATGATCACGAGGCACACCACTGCTGTCAATACCCTTTTGTATCTCATTTTACACCTGTCACTGTCATTGTCTGCCCTTTTTTCCGGAGGAAAGAAGGGTTTTAGTAATTATACTATAACGCGCATATATATATATATATATATCAGAGGTGTTTTCAAAAAAACGCAATGTGCTCTGTTATTTTTAATAGCTTTCGGCATTTATGTTCACTGTTTTTTAACATTTGTGTGTATATGTATTCAACAGTCGAGTTCAACAATTGTTTTTTTTCTGTCTGTAAGTATTGTTTGGAGCGGTTACGTGTGTTATCCTTTCGCTGCAGACATCTGCTGCATACATCTGCTGCATACATCTGCTTCAGGTCCTGCACGGTCCTTTCAGGCACCTTTCAGGCACTGCAGTATTTGACAGCCTTGACTCTTTCTTTAGTTTGTTATTTGTAATGAGAATGATTATTCCGGATATTGATTTTAAAGGACTTATTGATTTTCACTGCCACATCCTCCCGGGGATCGATGACGGCTCCCGGGACATGGATGAATCGCTTCGCATGATACGCCTCTCCTATGCACAGGGCTTCAGAGGCTTTATTGCCACCTCCCACTATTCCAGGAGACATCCGCTGCCGGATTTTCCG
>JAQXPY010000066.1 GCA_029100885.1 Clostridiales bacterium
ATCCCGTTTACTCCGAGAACCCATCCGGGAGCCCCGTAATCCGGATCGGCATATTTTCCGCGTCCAAACAGCCCGTCCAGGTTTGCGTTCAGTTCTTCCTTATTAAGCTCGGTCTGATACTCATTTTTAAAAGTGTCTTCAAGCTTTTCTGTTACAGCCTGCCTGAAGGCATCCTCCGAAGCCACAATATCTCCAAGGGTAAGCTTTTTTCCCGAAGCAACATCATAGGCGGAACCGAAATCATAGTAATACCCATGGGCTCCTCCGGCGTAGTCCGTATAGCTCGTTCTGATGCTGAGCACCTTACTGTCTGCCCTGACCACTCCGTCACTGTAGTTCACATCCAGATAGGTCTCATAGCTCTGCTCACCCTCTTCACGATACTCGACTATCTCTTCGGCATTTTCCTTTAGAAATTCATACATCTCGCTGATCTTGCCAAGCCTCTCCTGCTTTGAAGCCTCAAGTGCCGCAGCCAGCTCGGGATATCTCTCTGCGTCCTCCTGTGACAGGACAACATTGTCACATTTCGCCGTATAGCCTATATACAGATCGGCGTCTGTCTTTTTTGCGTAATTACCGTTAGTATACTCTTCGATCAAAGGTCTTACAGGATGGTTTACGGCTTCTTCAGAAGTATCTTCGGTGTTTTGAACATCTCCTGTCTCACCGCTTCCGGCAGCATTTCCGGCTCCACTCAGACTCTGTCCCTGCTGAATGCCGCCGCCTGCCTTATTTTCCTCTGTGTTATCTGTAACAGACTCTGCTTCGAAGCCGACAGGAGTCTGCATGTCCTCCGATTTTCCGCAGCCCGACAGCAGCAGCCCCGCAGCAAGTACTACCGCTGCGGATATGCCTGCGGTGCTCCTTAAGGTTTTCCTTTTCCTTCTATTAATATTATTCCCATCAGGTATTTCTCTTACTTTATCGAAAAATGAACTCATATAGTCTAACCTGCCTTTCTCGTGAGCCATACAGCTTCCTGTGCGCATATCATAACATCCGGTATATTTAATTTCTATTTCCAAACAATTAAAACTATATAAAATATCCTTTAATAATTTTCTCTGTTTTTTATAAAATCCGACCTGTTATTCTGTTATAAAAACCCTCTTTAAAAATCCGGTTACTATGCTATAATTCCTTTTACTTTCAGTTCGGGATCCACCGGACGATTCAATTTCTGCGGTCGGCGCAAATATCGCCTGCCGTCTGTTGTCTGCATTGTGCAGACAGTATCTGTTACTTCTTTTTATTTACCCCCACAATATCTGGGAGAAAGGAAGCATCCGCTGCCGCTTTGCTGCGGATAACATCTGTACTATGATTTCCATATTTTCCAATGCTGTAAATACGATTACAGCTGTATTATCTGCACTCTGTATTCTGTTTTTACTTCCCATGCTCTTCGGAATGAAAGCCTATATAGTCATGTCAGGCTCCATGGAGCCTGTGCTGCAGACGGGCTCTGTCGCTTATGTAGATACACACTTTTCCGGTGATGATGCTGCAATCGGCGACATTATCGCCTTCAGATCCATGGACAGTCTTGTGACTCACCGCGTCATTGATAAGACCGCCGACGGCAAGTTCATTACCAAGGGCGATGCAAACAGCTCCCCGGATCCGGTTCCCGTTGCCAGGGAACACGTCATCGGAAGGACTGTCTTTTCAGTCCCGGCTGTCGGCTACATTCTTGCAGAGCTGAAGGGCAGGAAGCTTTACTGTTTTATTTTTCTTCTCATATTGCTGAACTGCTCAGGTGCCTTGAAAACATATCTGCAGCCACAGCGATCTTTCCGGCTGCCTTACAGCAGCCGAACAGATATCACATTATCAAAAAATTTTCAAATCAAAAGGAGAAAACAACCATGAAACTATCGACTACTCTCAAAACCGCAGCTCTCTGTCTCGTATTATCAGCCGCAGCCACAGGCACCATGCTGGCCTATCTTACCGATACGGATACTGCCGAAAATGTTTTTACGATCGGTTCGGTCTCTGCAGATCTGTATGAAAACGGGACTCTGATAGACAGCAGCTTCACCGGAGCCACCCTTTCCGGAGTGTATCCGACCCAGGTCATTCCCAAGAAACCGACAGTAAAAAATACAGGTACAAATCCTGCTCTTGTATTTATTGAAGTCACCATTCCCAAGGAAAACATAGTGATCTCCGATGCCGCCGGCTCTAAAATGCCATCCTCGCTGAGGGAGCTGTTTGTGATCAAGCAGGCAGCAGCCGACAACAGCGTAACAAATGACGACACACTGACCCACAATAATGCCGACTGGCTCAAGCTGGATTCGGCTACTGTAAATAATGCGGACTCTGTCAGATATGTATTTGCCTACAAAAAAACTCTTGCCTCCGGACAGGAGACCTCGGCTCCGTTCTCCCATGTCAGATTTGTAAATGCAATAGAGGAACAGGTCGTCGGCAGCCGCAGCATCACTGTTACCGCGGATGTTATCCAGCAAAACAACCTGACCGCCGGAGCCGACCCTACATCCGATGAACTGAACACGGTATTCGGTGCATTTTCTGCTCAGCAGAGCTAACTGAACTCATGATACGGGCCGAAGCCCTGCCGCATAAATGCTGCGAAGGTGCATCGGAATGCAGCAAAGCTGCAGCCGCACATCTGCAGCGTCTACGACACCTCAGACCTTTGACCAATGAAAGACTTTATTTTATGAGAACACACTATAAGCGATTCAGAACAAAGACACTTAACCGTAACCGTGACCCTATCATCAGACCCATCCGTATCTCTCTGTTCGCTGCCCTGCAGCTGATCCTTGTTTCCTGTGCGGCAGGAAGCGTTCCGGTCTTTGCATTTCTTACATGGACAGCCTCCTCCGGCGATGTCATATCAGCCGGTCACAATTCCATAGAGATCGTTGAAAGCGGCTCGTTTCCTGAAGCTGTTTATCCGGGAACGCCGGTCTCCTCTGCCAACACTGTATCTGTCAGAAATACGGGAACGGTTCCGTGCTATGTCAGGCTCAAGGTGATAATCTCCAATGACATTCTTGCCGGGCATATCACACTTGACGGCACGAATACAGCTAAGTGGAACGCTTCCCATGCCGGGTCAGACATATATGATCCTGAAGCAGACAGCAGACTGTACGGTTACTATTACTTCACAGAGCCTCTGGAGCCCGATTCCGTTTCTCCTCCACTGCTGACCGGTATTTCCATAGATTCCGGAACAGATGAGGAAATGCTGATGAATTACAGCATAGCCCTGTATGCGGAAAGTATACAGAAGGGTTCTTACGGTTCATGGGAGGAGGCATGGGAGGATTTTTAATGTCAGATAACAGATCATAGGAAGAGGCATAGGAGTATTTTTATGTCAGATAACAGATTGAGACGCATAGTTCCTGTATTTATCATCGCATTATTTTCTTTTTCGGTCAGCAGTATTTATGCATACTTCACCGATACCGCCGTCATTCCGATCAAGGCAGACAGTGCCGAAGTGAGCATATCAATTGATCTTTCCGACAACGAAACACTTGCCGAACGGCTGATCAATATCTTCGGATCTCGAAAATACGTTTTTCCCGGAGACATCCTCGAAAAGCAGGCTGCGGTAGTCAGCAGCGGGATCGACTGCTATATACGTGTGAAGATAGAAACAAATCTTGCCGAAATAGCCGATATATATCAATGCTGTGATATAGACAGAACAAATTGGAAGCTGTCGGGAGATCATCTCTATTTAACTCATCCGCTGACAGGACAGGATAACCAGGCGACTGTTTTCAGCTGTATTCATATCCCGGAAAGCATAGGAAATGAGTACGGCGGAGACAGCTTTTATTTAAGGCTCTCAGCCGAAGCTGTACAGGCGAGGGGTATTTCTCCGGATTTTACAGCTCCGGATCCATGGGGTGATACACAGACTGATACAGGCATTATCAGAGAAAGCGGATATCTATGAAAAATGCACTTAAAACAACCTCTTTAGGAGCAGCTTCCGTTCTGCTCCTCATCTCACTTAATATTGCAGCTCTCGCTTCCGAATCTGCCGTGCAGTCTTATCCCACGGTACAGACAGGCAGCTCCGTTCCGGCTGGTGTTACGCAGCAGGGTCGGTCTGCCGGGGAGCCACTCATGCAGCAGGGTCGGTCTGCCGGGGAGCCTGTTGAGATCAGTATCACACGGGCTGATTCCTCATCCGGCTCTCCCGGATATATTGCCCTTGACATCGACACAGAGGAAGCCTTCAGCTTTCAGGATGATCTGTTTCTCCCCGGCGACTGCGTAGGAGCCGATATACTGCTGAATAATCTTTCCGACAGAACAGCTTCCTTTGGAATCAGGACACAGAACTTCGGAAACGAAAGATACTTCTCCGCTGTAAGGATCCTTATATACGGTGATCAGGGAAATTCCGGTCGGCTCACACTTTACGATGGTACTCTTGACCGCCTGAATATCCCAATGCTTCTTTTTATCGACAGTGGAGGAAGTGCTTCTTTGCGGGCAGAGCTTTATATTCCCGTTTCCTGCGGAAACGATCAGATACAGGGAGAGTTCTCTGCAAAGCTCCTTATTACGGGAAAAATGGAGGATTTCAGAATCATATCCTACAAGGATGAGACTACCGGCTCTGTGGGATGCTATCAGTCACTGCATGACGGATATTATTACTACTGTGCCAAAGACAAGCCGGCTCTCGCTAATCAGAATGTCCCGCGGGGCTTCGCGCCTGACTACGGAGACGATCTGAGGGTATTTATCGGTAACGACAGAACTCCCGGAACAGATGACGACCTGCTCATACATCCCGGCATCGACGGTATTTACGGTACCGAAGATGATTTCATTGATCTTGAAAACGGAACAAATCTTCGCCCCGGCAGTGACAAAGGCTTCGGAACTCTGGATGATATGCTCT
>JAQXPY010000067.1 GCA_029100885.1 Clostridiales bacterium
CTGGGCATATCCGCTTTCAGCGAGAAGTCTGGCAGAGACAGAGATAGGGTATCTGCTGTCGGGAAAAACAAGCTCCTATTCCGAGGAATGCCTCAAAAACATGAAGGAGGCAAAGAAGGTCACGGCTGATGATGTGGAGAAGGCTGCGGAAGATATCGACGATATCATAGAAAACAGCGTAAGGATCACTGCAGGCAGCACTGCCTCGATCAGAGAAAACAGGGATCTGTACGACAAGGTGATCACAGATCTTACCAGATGACCCGATATAAGGAGCATGGTCTTTCAAACAACCAGGAAGCTGCAGTAGGGAAGCTTTTACCGAATACGTCAGCTTTTGGGACATTAAATATTACTATAGACAAAGAACCGGGCAGCAGCCCGGTTCTTTATTCAGGTATCATTCATTTGAGCTTCATCCCGTTAATTGTTGTTATACTCGGGCATTACATTATTTGAGCTTCATTCCGTTAAGTGTTATTATACTCGGGCATGACCTTATTTAAGCTTCATCTCGTCTGGGCTCAGTATCTCGTTCATGCTTCCGGTACGATAGCCCTGAAGATCGAGGGAAACATAGGAAAAGCCGAAGCTGCGAAGCCTGGAACAGATCAGGCTGCGAAGCTCATCATCACAGAAGCGCTTAAAATCCTCAGGGGAGACCTCGATGCGGGCCATGCTGCCGTGGATACGGACGCGAATCTGATAAAAACCCAGATCCTGCAGCAGGGTCTCGGCCTTATCCACCATCTTCAGCTTTTCCGTAGTTATCTTTTCGCCGTAAACAAATCTTGAAGCAAGACAAGCGGCAGAAGGCTTGTTCCAGGTCGGAAGTCCGAGCATATGAGAAAGCTCCCGGATATCCGCCTTGCTGAGCCCTGCCTTGTGAAGAGGGCTGAGGACGCCGAGCTCTCTGATGGCCAGCATGCCTGGACGGTAATCTCCGTCATCGTCGGTATTTGAGCCCTCTGCAACAGCAGAAGCTCCTTTTTTTGAAGCGGCATCGATAAGCGTTTCGAATATCCTGTGCTTGCAGAGATAACATCTGTCAGGTCTGTTGTCGGTGAAGCCGGGTATACTCATCTCGTCTATACGGCACACTATCTGTTCTATACCGTTGGCACGGCAGAACTCGCCGGCCTCCTCCATTTCCCTGTGGGGAAAGGAGCCGGATACGGCAGTGACCGCAAAGGCTTTGTCTCCCAGTACATCATGGGACACCCTAAGCAGCAGTGTGGAGTCCACACCGCCTGAAAAGGCGACTGCAACCGATCCAAGGGATCTGATATAGTCTCTTAACGCATCGTATTTTAGAATGAGAGCAGGATCAGGTTCATTCAAGATAGATCAACTCCTTATTAATCTGGATTCTTTAAAGCTATTATTTATCAATATCGACAAGCCGGGTTTCTTTAAGTCATATGCTGTCAATACTGATAAGCAATGCCAATGCTTTAAGCCGGATACCCGTCAATACCGGCAGGCAGGGCTTCTTCAGATCTGATAATTATCTATGCCGCATTCCCGGTGCTGATCCAGAAGATCCTGCAGAGTAACGCCGTCAACATAATCATTGATGACCTTGTTGAGTCCCTTCCAGAACGGCAGAGTGATACAGCTGGACATCTTTTCACAGCTTATAGGTGAAGCATCCAGACATGCTATCGGGGCAATGCTGCCCTCGGTCAGCCTGAGAATCATACCTATCGAGCATTGATCCGGCGGAACTCCGAGCATGTAGCCTCCCTGGTAACCGCGGTTGGTCTTGAGAAGACCCGAGCCGTTAAGAGACGGTATGATCTGTTCAAGATATTTCTTTGAAATACCCTGACGGGCAGCTATATCCTTAAGCGCAATGTAACCGTCATCCTTGTGCTCGGCAAGATCTAAAAACATACGGAGGGCATAGCGGCCCTTTGTAGAAATTTTCATAAGACAAAACCCTTTCGTTTGTGTGTGCCGCCGTCAGCATTATATACTGCCATCTCTTCCATTTTCTTTTACTTCTCCGTTTCTGGTGATCAAGGTAATTTCTTAAATAATGTCTGCTCAACAACAAAATAAGATGAGGAAATTGTGGTATTATTAAAAGCACAGACGTTCATCTGCATTTCTGATCCTTCAGACATAAAGCCGGAGAGGAAGCGTCGGAAGTCCGGCAGCAAACGAAGCACACAACAAAATATTCAGCTGCTATTCCGTGTGATATTACAGAAGGCGCTGAACAGTTTCAGTAAATAATATATTAAAACAAAACAGAATAAATCACAACAGAAGAATGCAGGATAAAAGACTGACAAGGAGGAGGCCAAAACAAATGAAGTTTGATTATTCTTACATCGATACGGCGTTTATCAACGGCAGAGTCATTACCGTGAATGAAAATGATGATATCGTCGAGGCAGTCGGCATCAAGGGAAACAGGATCGTCTATGTCGGAACGACAGAGGAGCTTAAGACACTGATCGACGACAAGACCAGGGTATACGATCTCGGCGGCAGGACGCTTATGCCGGGTATCATTGATACACATATCCATCCGTTTCTGTTTGCACTGCTGGGAACGGAGCCGGATGCTCCTATGCTCAGTCTGTTCGGACCAAAGATAGACGGATTTGCTGCCATCAAAAGAGAGGTGGATAAGGCGCTGAAGGTCAAGAAGCCGGGAGACTGGATCTCCATGTGGGGCTATGAAGCGGCAAACCTTGCCGAAAAGAGAGACCCTGACATAGACACACTGGACTCATTTGCACCTGACAATCCGATACACTGCATGGACGGAGCGGGTCATTTCTGTGTCTGCAATCATAAGGCGCTGGAGCATATAGGTGTTTTTTCGGCTGAGGATGCGTCAAAGTATCCTGAGGGAGAGGTAGAGGTCAGAGACGGAAAGCTCACAGGAAAGCTGTTCGGAGTGACAAGCTTCCTGCTGTGGAGCAAGATCGATTATCCTCAGGAGAAATTTGAAAGCGGAGTGATAAAGATCGGCAATGAAATGATCTCCAAGGGTCTTACATCGATACATGACATGGGAGCTCTGGATAAGCCGTCCTTCCATCTGATGCAGAAGCTTGCGAGAGAGAGGAAGTTCAAGCCGCGCGTATACATGGCGCTCCACAGCATCTTCGGAAAGCCGTTCTCCAAGGAGGACAATGCGCACTTCATGGCACTTGGCTTAAGACCGGGACTGGGAGATAACTTCTTCAAGATAGGCTCCAATAAGTTCATGATAGACGGTGGCTCTTCGGGACCGAGCTGCTATACGAGGGAGCCATATGACCACGATCCGAGCTTGCTCAGAGAGAAGGCCTGGGACAGAGAAGAGGTAGCAGAGTATATCAAGCTCATAGATGATGCCGAGGGACAGGCAACAGCTCATGCGATCGGAGACGGAGCCGTGGAATACATGGTAGAG
>JAQXPY010000068.1 GCA_029100885.1 Clostridiales bacterium
GGACGGTCACGGTGCCGGAGTAGGAGGCTGTATAGTGGACCACGGTGTATTTGACTGGATGGCTCACGCAGATAAATTCCCGGGACTTACAACACCGGATGACAGCTATCACGGTATCACCTATGCGGAGAAGTTCGGTAAGGAAGGCGCATTCATAACAAAATGTACCGCACAGCTGATGAGGGACTTTGGCTCCATTCAGTCGCCTATGAATGCATTCCTGCTCAATCTCGGACTCGAGTCTCTGCATGTCCGTATCAGGAAGCACTGCGAGAACGGACTTGCGGTAGCAAAATTCCTCTCACAGCATGAGAAGGTGGCAGCTGTAAGCTATCCGGGACTGGAGGGCGATAAGTATTATGAGCTGGCAAAGCGGGAAATGCCTGACGGAACCTGCGGAGTAGTATCCTTCAGGATCAAGGGAGGAAGAACAGCTGCGGAGACCTTTATGAAGCATATGAATATCGGTGCGATCGAGACACATGTGGCTGATGCAAGGACCTGCTGTCTGCATCCGGCAAGCGCGACCCATCGCCAGATGAATGATATGGAGCTTGAGGCCTGCGGAGTTTATCCTGATCTGATCAGATATTCCTGCGGACTTGAAGATGCGGAGGATCTGGTCGCAGATATCGCTCAGGCACTCGACAAGGTGTGAATCCGGAACTCCTGATCGGTACAACATAATTATACAGCATGGGTGAGCTTCGGATTAAAATAGCAATTTTTTTAACAGTAAAATAAAAAGGGCATAGCCCGCTGCAGCATGGGTTCAGGCTGTCGGAAATATCATTTGCAAGGAGGCAGATAATAGCTTCTTGTGCGGAATGAATATTCCGACAGCCTTGTTTTTGTATATAATTTTTAATTCTTTAAATGTAGCTAATGTTTTTTTTTATACATTGGTAAATTCCTTTACTTTTTTTTAATGGTAAAGTATAATCAGCCGTATGGAAAAAAGTGATAAATAATTTCTCTGATATAAGAGGAAATTTGTGAATAATTTCACGGAGGAAGTATGATATGAGCTTTGATTATTCTTACATCGATACGGCATTTATCAACGGAAGAGTCATTACCGTGAATGAAAATGATGATATCGTCGAGGCAGTCGGCATCAAGGGAAACAGGATCGTCTATGTCGGAACGACAGAGGAGCTTAAGACACTGATCGACGACAAGACCAAGGTATACGATCTCGGCGGCAGGACGCTTATGCCGGGAATGATCGATACCCATATTCATCCGTTTCTGCTGGGATTGCTCAATCCGACACCGGATTCACCTATGATCAGCCTGTTCGGACCGAGGATCGGTTCCCTGGCGGATATCAAGGCAGAGATAGACAAGGCTCTTGCCATTAAGAAGCCGGGTGAGTGGATCTCCATGTGGGGCTATGAGGCACCTAATCTTATTGAAAAGAGAGACCCTACTATCGAGGAGCTGGATGCATGGGCTCCGGAAAATCCTGTCCAGTGTATGGAGGGAAGCGGACACAAGAGCATGTTCAACTCTAAGGCTCTTGAGCGTATCGGACTGTATACAGCAGAGGATGCAAAGAAGTTCCCTGAGGGAGATGTGGGCGTCGAGAACGGCAGGCTCACCGGAATGCTTTACGGCGTTACGCTCTTTGCTCTCTGGGGCAAGATAGATTATCCTGAGGAGGCTCTTGAGGCATATGTCTGCAAGGTAGGAGATGAAATGGTATCCAAGGGACTTACTTCTATTCATGATATGGGAGCCCTCGACAGACCTTCGTATCATTCCATGCAGAAGCTTGCGAGAGAGAGGAAGTTCAAGCCGCGTGTATACATGGCGCTCCACAGCATCTTCGGAAAGCCGTTCTCCAAGGAGGACAATGCACATTACATGGCACTTGGCTTAAGACCGGGACTGGGAGATAACTTCTTCAAGATAGGCTCCAATAAGTTCATGATAGACGGTGGCTCTTCGGGACCGAGCTGCTATACGAGAGAGCCGTATGACCACGATCCGAGCTTGCTCAGAGAGAAGGCCTGGGACAGAGAAGAGGTAGCAGAGTATATCAAGCTCATAGATGATGCCGAGGGACAGGCAACAGCTCATGCGATCGGAGACGGAGCCGTGGAATACATGGTAGAG
>JAQXPY010000069.1 GCA_029100885.1 Clostridiales bacterium
TTAAGTGTCCGGAGCCTACGGTATCATACAGTCTGACAAAATGTCCCTCCGGAGAGGACGCGGAATGCTTAAGATCCTCGATAAGCTCCTCGGCCGATTGATATCTTTCCTCAGGAGCCTTTTTTGAAGCCTTCAGTATAATGTCATTCAGCGAAGGATATATCTCACTGTTGTATACCACCGGAGGCACCATCACATCCTGAATATGCGCCATTACCACATTGACAGTATTTTCTCCCTGAAACGGAAGCCTGCCTGTGATCATCTCATACATGCATATTCCGAGAGAATAAATGTCAGACCTTGCATCTGCCTGTCCGGTCTTTGCCTGCTCAGGAGAAATATAATGGGCCGATCCGATCACCGGGCTGCTCATAGTGTCTGTGCTGACCGCTCTCGCAATGCCGAAGTCGGCGATCTTTATTCTTCCTTCCTTGGAAATAATGATATTCTGACTCTTGATATCCCTGTGTACTATATTGTTTCTGTGAGCCTCGGCCAGTCCCTCGGCCGCCTGCAGAGCAATTCCGAGAGTTTCCTTGTTGGAAAGCCTCCCCTTTCTTGCGATATAGTCTCTCAGGCTGATGCCCTCCACAAGCTCCATTACTATGTAATGCCTGTCTTCACTGTTGACTATATCGTAGGCCGCTACAATATTGCCGTGGGAAAGCTTTGCAGCAGATCTTGCCTCATTTTTAAATCTTTCTATGAATTCCTCATCACTGCAGAATTCATCCTTGAGAAGCTTGATCGCCACCTCTCTGTCAAGTCTCAGATCCTTTGCCTTATAGACCGTAGACATGCCGCCCTGACCTATCCTGCCGACTATCTCATATCTGCCGTCAAGTATATAACCGGTTTCAAACATACGTATCACCGTCCTCAGCGTCATATTTTATAAGAATCAGTGCTATATTGTCATTTCCGCCGTTTTCGTTGGCTGCATCAATAAGTGTTCTCGCCTTGTACTGAAGACTGCCGTGTCCGGAAATAACAGCAAGAATAGTATCATCATCCACCATATTGGTAAGACCATCGGAGCAAAGCAGAATATGGTCGTTTTTCAGAAGATCTACTTCAAAATAGTCCGCTTCCACACTTTCGTCTGTTCCGACCGCTCTGGTGATGATGTTTTTCTTTTTATTGTATTCCTCGGAATACCTGACCATTCTTCCGGCCAGTACCTGCTCCTCCACATAGGAATGATCCCTTGTGACCTGTGTGATCCCGTCTCTGATTATATACAGTCTGGAATCTCCCACATTGGCCGCAGTCAGAACTCCGTCCTCTATTACAGCAGCAACAAGAGTAGATCCCATACCGCAAAGCTCGGGATCCGAGTGTGATTTTTCGTATATTAATGTATTGGACATTCTTACAGCGCTTCTGAGCACCTTTATGATGTCCCTGGTCTGTGTTCTGGAAATAAAGCCGACCATAGTCTCAGTAAGGTATTTGGAGGCAAAATCTCCTCCCTTATGACCTCCCATACCGTCCGCAAGTATGAACAGATTAGGAAAGGCCCCGACAGGTCCGATACTCTGAAAGATATAGTCCTGATTAACCTGTCTCTTTCGGCCGATATCAGTTAATGCCTGTATCTGCATCCTTAATATATCTCCTTCTCAGCTGACCGCAGGCAGAGCTGATATCCCTGCCCATCTCGCGTCTGACTGTAACATTGATTCCGTTTATTTTCAGGATCCTTACAAATTCAGCTATGGACGCCCTGTCAGGACTCTCATAGCTTCTCTCTTCGATCGGATTGACCGGGATCAGATTGACATGAAAAGCGCCTTCCCTGCCGCCCCTTGTCCGGGAGGAAAAGGAGTTCAGCAGCTGTGCCAGTCTGCGGGCCTCCGACGGACTGTCATTTACACCCTTGACAACAGAGTACTCAAAGCTGATCCTGCGTCCTGAAGCCCGGTAATAGTCTCTGCAGGCATCTAAAACCTCCTCCAGCCTGTATTTTCTGGCTATCGGCATGATCTCTTCTCTCTTGCTCTGTGAAGAAGCATGGAGACTCAGAGCAAGGGTTACAGGAAGCTTTTCTCCGATCAGCCTTCTGATACCCGGAACGATTCCGCAGGTGCTTAATGTAATATTCCTTGCCGAGATGTTCAGACCGTTTTCATCAGATATCATTCTGATGAACCTGACGACCTCATCATAGTTATCAAGCGGCTCACCGGAACCCATTATTACGATATTGGATATCCGTTCCCCGCAGTCCCTCTCTATTCTGTAGACCTCAGCCAGCATTTCCGCACCGGTCAGTCCCCGGACACAGCCCTCTAATGTCGAAGCACAGAATCTGCAGCCCATCCTGCAGCCCACCTGGGAGCTGATGCATACGGAATTGCCGTGTCTGTATTTCATAAGAACGGCCTCGATAACGTTTTTGTCCTGCAGTGAAAAAACATACTTTCTCGTGCCGTCTATCTGTGAGATCAGGATCTCCTCCGGATCCATTACTGTTATATAATACCTGTCTGCAAGCTTCTCTCTGAGTGAAGCCGGTATGTTTTTCATCTCGTCAAAGCCTGATGCCTTATGACGATGCAGCCACTGATACAGCTGTGCGGCCCTGTAGGACGGCTGTCCGAGCTCCCTCATAAGCTCTCCCAGCTGAACCATATCAAGCATGCAAATATCCTGTCCTGCCATAATCTCAATAATTCTTTCTCATTACAGCGATAAAAAAGCCGTCGTGATCCTCTCCCGGAAGCAGCTTGCAGCCCCCGAGGTACTTGAACCCCAGCTCCTCCTCCATCCAACGGACGTTCTCCTCGTTTTCTTCTGTGCTGATGGTACATGTGGAATAGACCAGCCTGCCCTTGGGTCTGATATACCTGCTTACATTGCCGAGGATATCCCTCTGCAGCTGCCTAAGCTCCTCTATACTGTATCGGCGCAGATTATATTTGATATCCGGTTTTTTCGCGATCACACCGAGTCCCGAGCAGGGAAGATCTGCAATGAGCACATCCGCCCTGTAAAAGCTGTCCTCGTCCTCCTTCAGGGCATCCATGACCCTGCATGTTATGTTCTCAAAGCCGCACCTTTTTACATTCTCCTCTATAAGCCTGACCTTAGCGGCTGATACATCTCTTGCCTCGATCCTTCCAAAGCCCTTCATAAGGTCAGCTACAGCCAGGGACTTTCCTCCCGGCGCAGCGCATACATCGATGACATTGTCCCCGTCTCCGGGTGCGGCATAAGCCGCAGTCAGGGCCGAGGACGGATCCTGCACTGTTATCAGTCCCTGTCTGAATGTGTCAGAGACGGAAATATCTCCACCCCCTGTTATCTCATACATTACAGGAAGCAGCCCGACATTCACTCCGGTATGCTCTGAGGCCTCAAGGATACCGCGGATATCGACCTTCTTAAGCTCAAAGCCTTCTGAAGCAAGTCTCTCTCTTATAATGCGCTCAGCCTCATCTCTTCCGGCATCCTGTACGCTCAGCTCCTGAGCCCTCAGCCTCGACAGATTGAACCTGACTGTAATATGCCTTTCACATAAAAATGCCTTAAATATCTCCTCTGCTTTTCCGTCGCCGTATTCCCTTATCAGCAGACTGCATAACCATTCCGGCAGAGAATACTTTTCGGAAGGTCCGTTAAAATCTGTGAGTCTGCTGCCTCCTGATTCCTTTTCTCTGACAGCAGCCCTGAGCACCCCGTTGACAAAGCCTGACATTCCATCCATGCCGTGAAGCTTAACAAGCTTTACAGCTTCATTGCAGGCAGCACTGTCCGGAACCCTATCCATATACATGATCTGGTAAAGTGAAAGTCTCAGCACTCCTCTGACAAGCGGCTTCTGCCTTTTGATGCCGCTTGAAATAAATCTGTCCAGCACCGTATCCAGCGTTATCATCCTGTCCAGTGTCCCTATGACCAGCCTCTCGATAAAAGCTCTGTCAATGCCTCCGAGACTGCTGCCGGAGGCTCTCCCGGCATCAAAGGTCTCCTTCAGGATAGAATGGGATTTTCTGTTGTTTTCGGTGATTCCGAGCAGCACAAACAGCGCAATGTCTCTTGCGTTGGAATTGTCCTTTATAACGAACGACTTCGGGCTTCTCTGCGTAAACGTATCGATTACCTCGTTTCCTGTCTGAAAATGGTCTGATATGCGGTCTGTTATCAGTCTGATATACGGCCCGATATGCGATCCGGTATACGGTCTGATATGCGGTCTGTTATCAGTCTCTGTTTCTTCTTGCCAGCAGTATCAGTCTGAGCAGCGAAAGCACTGCTGCCGCAGCAGCCGCGACATATGTCAGTCCGGCGGCTCGAAGGACCTTTTTGGCACCGTACAGCTCCTCACCCTTCAGCATGCCGTTATCCTCAAGTATGGCAAGGGCTCTGTTGGATGCATTGTACTCTATCGGAAGCAGAAGCAGAGAAATAAATACGCCGAGGGAAAACAGCACTATGCCTATGCTTATCAACGGATCTATTGAAAAAATGATACCTGCTATAGTGATATATATTCCAGCCGAAGAGCCAAGCGAGCATACCGGAGCAATATGTCTCTGGAGAGCCAGCGGCGCATAACCGCAGGCATCCTGAATGGCATGACCGCATTCGTGTGCCGCAACACCTATACTGGCAATACTGGTGGAATCATAGTTTTCACTGAGTATGCATATCTCCTTGTCAGACGGGCTGTAGTAATCCGAATGTCCCCCCGATATCCTTCTCACCGTCACATCATATATTCCGTTCTGATGAAGTATCTCCTCCGCCGCCTGTGCTGCAGTAAGTCCTGAGGAGGATCTGACCTTTCTGTACTTCTCGAGAGCCACGTTGACATTTGCTGAGGCCCAAAGCGAAAGCATCGCACCGATAACTATCAGAATATATGTATAATCATAGAAATAGAACATTTATCTTTCCTTTCCGAACAATCCCTGAGGTCTGTTTCCTCTGAGATAATCAGCGGCAGACATTCTTTTTTTGCTTTCGGGCTGAAGCTCCAGCAGCTCTATGGCACCGCTGCCGCAGACAACAGCCATTCTTGTGCCAAAGCAGATGCAGGTGCCGGGAACCGCATTCTCGGGAATCGTTCTTTTGTACTCTTCATCCGTGAGCAGCGATGCCTTGTGGAGCTTGAGCAGCTTTCCGTTGAAAAAGGTATAGCAGCCCGGCCACGGATATAATCCGCGGATAAGTCTTTCGATCCTCTGTGCCGGAAGCTGCCAGTCGATGTTGCCCATATCCTTGTTCAGCATAGATGCATAGCATACTCCCTCCTGCGGCTGGGGAACTCTGTTCAGACTGCCGGCCTCAAGGGCACTGATCGTATCGGTGATAAGCTGTCCTCCGAGCAGCGAGAGCTTGTCAAACAGAGAGCCGCCTGTCTCGTCCGGAGCCGGAGTTATCTTTCTGACCATAAGGATATCTCCCGTATCCAGCCCCTCATCCATCTGCATAGCGGTGACTCCCACCTCCGTATCTCCTTCAATAACGGCCCAGTTTATCGGAGCTGCACCCCTCCATCGAGGAAGTATTGATGCATGAACATTTATACATCCATGCTTAGGGATAGACAAAAGCTCAGGCTTAAGAAGCTTTCCGTATGCGGTGACCACGATGAGTTCAGGATCAAGCTCTCTGATCCTGTCGAGAAACTCCGGATCGTCTGCCCTTGACGGCTGAAGCACCGGTATCCCCAAAGCCTGTGCGGTCAGCTTGACCGGTGTAGGCTTTAAGTCGCTGTGCCTTCCCACCGGCTTATCCGGCTGGCTGACAGCCGCAAGTATGGTATGACCTGCATCGCTGATCGCCTTAAGATTGGCTGCTGCAAAGTCAGGTGTCCCCATAAATACAATATTCATATGAGCCCTACCTCGTTCTACACGTTGTTGTAATCATCTTACTCGATATTATACTCGTTGTTTTACTCTTCTTCCTCTTCATCATACATCTTGCTGAGGTCTGTAAGCTCTCCGTTCACCTTGTCTATATACAGGGTACCGTGAAGGTGGTCCTCCTCGTGCTGGATAGCTCTGGCAAAGAACCCGTCTGCCTCCAGCTCGAATTCCTCCATATTCTCATCCAGAGCCCTGATCTTTACATGCTCAGCTCTGGTAACCTCTCCCTGATAGCCCGGAACGCTTAAGCATCCCTCGCTGCCTGTCTGCTCTCCGGACATCTCAATTATCTCCGGGTTGATAAATACGAACGGGGCAGGCTCCTCACCTCCCACATCCACTACAAAGATCCTCTTCAGAATGCCGACCTGAGGGCCTGCGAGACCTACGCCCTCTGCTTCATACATGGTGTCGAACATATCCCCGATAAGCTCTCTTGTTCTATCTGTCATTTCCTTTACAGGCTTGCATTCCTTTCGGAGGATCGGATCCCCCTCTTTTCTGATCTCTCTGATAGCCATATTGTATTATCCTTTCAATGCACCGTTATCTGATATCGAAACTGAAATACACATGTTCCCTGGAATATCTCAGGGCCACCTGCTCGTTAATATCATCACGTATTCGTTTTATTATATCATGGCGCATATCCTTTACATATATTATCTTTCTGTACGAATCCTTAATTTTATAGACGCTTTCCCTGCAGGGACCTATGACTGCCTCTCTGTTTCCGACGGTCTCTCCGAGCCTTTTAACAGTCTCGCCGCATGCCTCATCAAGGGCGGCCTCGTCCTCGGAACGCAGCCTGATAAACAGCATATACAGCTCCGGCGGGTATCCCATCAGTCGCCTGTAGCTCATCTCTCTTTCAAAAAATGCCTCGTAATCTCTTCCGGCCGCACAGCTTATGGCATAGTGGGAAGGGTCATAGCTCTGAATAACGACATCTCCCGGTCTGCTTCCTCTGCCGCTTCTGCCTGCAGCCTGAGTGATCAGCTGATAGGTCCTTTCCGATGCGTCGTACTCCGGGGAGTTTATCGACATATCTGCTGCGACGATGCCTACCAGAGTGACATTTTCAAAATCATGTCCCTTCACTATCATCTGGGTGCCTATCAGAATGTCAGCCTCATGGGCTCTGAAGCTGCTGAGTATCCTTTCGAAGGAATTCTTTTCCGAGGTAGTGTCCCCGTCCATGCGGAGCACCCTGACACCCGGAAACTCCCTTCTGCATGCCTGCTCCAGCTTCTGGGTGCCGGTCCCGAAGGGTGCGATAAATCTGCTGCCGCATTCGGGACAGCTATCCGGCATTGAGCTTGTGTACCCGCAGTAATGACAGGATAACAGTGCAGACATTTTTCTTCCGGTTGCAGGATCTCTGTACCATTCGTTATGTGCAGTCAGCGACACATCACAGTGGGGACATTTTATGACCCTGCCGCAGCTTCTGCAGGAAACAAAGCCCGCATAGCCTCTTCTGTTGAGAAACAGCATGATCTGCTCGCCTCTGCTGAGTCTGTCATTTATCATTTCCCTCAGCTGAACGGAAAAAATGCTCCTGTTTCCGTTCATCAGCTCCTTTCGCATATCCGCGACATGTATCGAAGGGAGCGACGCCCCGGCATGCGCTCTTTTTTTCAGCACATGCAGCATATATTCCCCAGACAGGGCTTTTTTGTAGGATCCGAGGGATGGCGTGGCGGAGCCTAACAGCAGCTTCGCACCGCACATGGCAGCCTTTCTTTCGGCCACAAAGCGGGCGTCATATCTCGGAGCGGTCTCCGACTGATATGTATGCTCATGCTCCTCGTCAATAATAATAAGTCCGGTGTTTGCAAACGGAGCAAACAGCGCCGATCTCGGTCCCACCATAACGTCTATATCGCCCCTGAGAGCCCTGACATACTGATCGTAGCGTTCGCCGGCGCTGAGTCTGGAATGCAGCACCGCTATTCTGTCCCCGAAGTACCCTGTAAGCTCTGTGATCATCTGATAGGCAAGCGATATTTCAGGAATCAGAACGATGCTGCTTTTTCCCTCCCGCTGCATCTGCCTGATAAGCTCTATGTAGACCCTTGTCTTACCGCTGCCTGTTATGCCGTACAGCAGGGACGTACGCCTCATATCTGACAGTATCTCTGTGCAGACTCTCCTCTGATCCTCATTCAGGACAGGGGCAGACCTCCGGCTTTTTTCCTGTTGTTCTTCCGGAGATATACTCACCCGGCTTCCTTCCTGTTTATGTTCTGCTGAATCAGCTCTCAGGTTATTTTTCTCTCCTTCCTGTGAAAAGGATAGTATGGTTTCCACAGGATCCTTTCTTCTGCTGTTTTTTCTGACGCTGCTCCTGACAGGAAGAACCGTTTTGAGCGCCTGATTCATGGTACATCCGTACTCATCGGCTATAATTTCCGCAAGACGAATCAGATCTGCCTCCCCATCCACTGCGCCCGGTACAGAAGAAACGATCTCCTTGATCTTATGCTCGTCATAATCACATTGATCGGAAAGCCCTATAATGATCCCTTTTCTGAGCCTTTTTCCGGTTCCGAAAGGAACCATCACCCTCAGTCCGATCCTCGCCGTGTCCTCAAGTGTCTCCGGTATCCTGTAGGTGAAAGCTCTGTCTGCCTGACCGGCTGAAATATCTATTATTATCTTTGCATATTTCATATCGCCCGGTCTCACCTGCAGGATGTGTTTTCATCAGAAAAAAGCTCACTGACGACAGAGCCGAGCTTCATCGAATTTGAACCCTTAAAGAGCACGGCATCACCCTCATAGAGCTCCGAAGCAAGTCTCTCCTTAAGGTCCTCCAGAGAATCAAAGCAATATATCCATGGCATATGTCCGTTTCCGGTCTCGCAGAAGCCAAGCTTTATTCCCTCTGCCGTAAAGGCGGAAAGCCTGCCGAAGAGCATCACTATATCCACCTTCGTTTCAGCATTGATAAACCGCCCGATGTCTCTGTGATATTCCTCCTCATCAGATCCGAGCTCCAGCATGTCTGCCAGGACAGCAATGCGCCTGCCCTGTACCTCGATGGAATCCAGCACTCTGAGGCCTGCCTTAACAGACTGGGGAGCTGCATTGTAGGCATCGTTTATTACCTTTATTCCCCTGCAGTCAAACATCTGTCCCCTTCCGTCAAGGCTTCTGAAGCAGTGCAGAGCATCAGCAGCCGCCTGCGGGTCCGCTCCGCTGAGTACCGCAGCCGTAAGGGCAGCAAGGGAATTACCAAGCATATGCATACCCGGAACCGACAATGATACATGGGCTGTCTTTTTACCTCCGATCTCAAGATCGTACTCGCAGCAGCCCTCATTTTCAGAAATATTGACCGCACGGTACAGGGCATTGTCCCCCGTACCGTAATACACGATATTTATGCCCCCGTTTCTCGCATTTTCCGGAAGAAAAGCATCAATGTCCGGTCTTGAGAGCATGTCATCATCGCCGTTAAGAATAAGATATCCTCCCGGCTTCATGGATTCGCATATGCAGAGCTTCTCTCTCAGGATATTTTCCCTTGTTCCCAGATTTCCGATGTGGCTCACTCCGATCACGGAGAATACTGCCATGTCACATCTGACGATATCGGAAAGTCTGCTCATCTCTCCGAACTCAGATATTCCCATCTCAATGACCCCGATCTGAGCATCCTTACCGGTCTCTGTGACTGTAATTGGCACACCTGTCTGGGAATTTGCATTTCCCTTTGTACTGTATACATTGTAAGCCGGTGAAAGGGCGCAGGCTGTCATTTCCCTGACAGTGGTCTTTCCGACCGAGCCCGTGATGCCGATATATCTTATTCCGACGTATTTCTCACGGTAATATCTGCCTATAGCCTGCAGGGCTCTCAAAGTATCCTCTACTCTGATAAGAACTGCAGAAAAAGCAGAATCACCCGTCATTTCCTTAAGCTCTTCCATGCCGCAGGCTGTAAGTGAAGCCACAGCGCCTGATCCGACCGCCTGTGAAATATACTTATGTCCGTCTGTCCTCGCCCCTCTGATCGGAATAAACAGACAATCCTCTCCTATACTGCGGGAATCCGTAGCGATGCTTCCTATAAATGTATCCGGATCTCCGCAGATGACTGTTCCCCCTGCTGCAGCAGCTATTTCCGACGCTCTAAGCCTCATAATCCAAGCTCATCCTTTATCTTTAATATCTCTTCTCTGTCAAGGAAATGATGTCTTACACCGTTTTCCTCCTGATAATCCTCGTGTCCTTTTCCAATTACCGCGATGATATCTCCTTGAGCAGCATTTTTCATGGCATATCTGATAGCCTCCCGTCTGTCGGCTATTTTAATATAGGCATCATTCCTTCCGCCTGCCTCGAGAAACGCCTTTTCAATGTCCGACATGATATCCTCAGTCCTCTCGAAACGGGAATTATCCGCGGTAATGATACTGAAGTCCGCACAGGAGGCCGCCGTCCTTCCCATTCCCGTTCGTCTGTCCTTTGAGCGGTTTCCTCCACATCCGAATACCACCACCAGTCTTTTCGGTTCGTAATGCCTCAGCGTATCCATGAGATTCACCATGCTGATCTCATTATGTGCATAATCGACTATGACCGTAAAGCTGTCGGATCTGTATACCACCTCGGATCTTCCGTCTATGTGAACACTGACAAGCGCTTCCTTCACACGCTCCAAAGGCAATCCGAGATCGTATGCCACCGTAATGACTGCCAAAACATTGCTGACATTGTATACTCCGGGAATAGCCAGTCTGAAGCGATCCCTGACAAGCCCCGATACAGAAAACTCCGTTCCGGCAAATTCCGAATCGGTACGGAACACCATATCATGCGCGTATATATCGGCATCCCTGTTCTTTATGGAAAAACGATATTTCTTTTCCCTGCACTCCGAAAGCTTCAGAATATCCTCGGAATGTTCATCATCGGCATTTAAAACAGCCGTGCGGCACTGACGGAACAAAAATGATTTATAATAGAGATACTCGTCAAAATCAGCATGCTCCAGCGGTCCTATGTGATCCGGACTGATATTGAGAAATACTCCGTAATCAAATACTATTCCTGCCGTCCTGTCCATCTTGAAGCCCTGGGACGAGCATTCCATAACTGCATATTCGCATCCGGCCTCCAGCATGAGGCTCAGCCATCTGTTGATCTCATAGCTGTCCGGTGTGGTATTCTTTGTTTCAAAATGCCGGTCTCCGATCATCACTCCGTTCGTGCCTATGACTCCTGTTTTATGACCGCAGGCCTCCAGCACCGCTCTGAACATATAGGAGCACGAGGTCTTTCCCTTCGTTCCGGTAATGCCTATGATGCTCAGCTTTGATGCCGGATAGCCGAATCTTGCCGCACAGACCATCGCCAGAGTCACTCTGGCGTTTTCCGTTCTGATAATGTTAAGGTCACCCGTGGCTGTCTCATCCAGGTCCAGCTCATTCAGCTCCTTTTCTACGATAATACTTCTGCAGCCTTTAGCTGCCACTTCCTTGATGAAGTCATGAGAATCGACCGTACTTCCGCGCATACATAAAAATACTGTGCCCGGACACGCCTTTCGCGAATCATATATGATATCCGTGACCTCACACTCATCTGTTCCTTTAAGTATCCTGTATTCTGTTTCTTTAAGCCATTCTTTTAACTTAGCCATAGCTCCTCTTTTCTGTATACAGACTCTTAAGCCGCTTTTTACATAGCCGGAGTCAGACTGCCTTAAGAAAAACATCATTTCCCAAGAAGCTCCTCAAATTGAGAAGCATCCATGATTATCTGTCGTTCCTTTGTGCCTTCGCCCTCGCTGACGACTCCGGCCTCACACAACTGATCCATTATTCTGGCAGCGCGGTTAAAGCCTATCTTGAACTTTCTCTGAAGACCTCCGATAGAAGCCTTCTGAGATGCGATTATAAGCCTTCCGGCATCAGCAAAATACTCATCTCTGCCTGAATTGTCCGCCTCTGCCTGCTTTGTCTGCTGACCCGAGTAGTTGAGCTCCAGCTGTCTGTAGGCTTCGTCTTCTATCTCCGAACCGGAATCGGCAGGATTTGTCTTCCTGATATATTCAACGACCGTCTCTACCTCTTCGTCACTTAAAAATGCTCCCTGAACTCTTATCGGACTGCTCTTGTCTCCAGGCTTATACAGCATATCTCCGTTTCCCAGCAGTGCCTCAGCTCCTCCCGAATCCAGAATAGTTCTCGAGTCTGTCACTGACGGCAGCTTAAAGGCTACACGGCTCGGAATATTTGATTTGATCAGTCCGGTAATAACATCCACCGAAGGACGCTGTGTCGCCACCACAAGATGTATACCCGCCGCTCTGGCCAGCTGAGCCAGGCTGACAATACAGCTCTCCACATCCTTTTTGGCATGCATCATAAGCTCTGAGAGCTCATCTATGATGATAAGAATGAACGGAAGCTTCTGAGGTCTGTCCTCCTCAGGCAGAGTCTCCGATACTCTGGATACCTTATCGTTGTAGCCTGCAATGTTTCTGGTGCCCGAGCTCTGGAACAGCTTATATCTCCTGTTCATTTCCGCAACAGCCCAGTTGAGAGCGCTGAGAGCCTTTTCCGGAGTTGTGACGACCGGAGTAAGAAGATGCGGAATACCGTTATAAACTGTAAACTCCACCTGCTTCGGATCCACCAGGATCATCCTGACCTCCGAAGGAGCGGCTCTGTACAGCACTGACATTATCAGTGAATTGATACCTACGGATTTACCGGAGCCTGTCGTACCGGCCACAAGGATATGCGGCATTTTTGCGATATCACTGATAACTGTGTTGCCTCCGATATCAAGACCGAGTCCCCAGCAGAGCTTGGACCTGGAATTCCTGAACTGTTCAGACTCCAGAATATCTCTGAACTTGACCGTGCTGCTTGACTCGTTCGGAACCTCTACTCCCACTGCTGATTTTCCCGGAATCGGCGCTTCGATCCTTATATCCCTTGCAGCCAATGCAAGCTTGATATCACCTGAAAGAGATGTGATCCTTGAAACCTTTACTCCTGCTGCCGGGGTAAGCTCATAGCGGGACACCCTCGGTCCTATTACAACATTTGTAACACTGACTCCCACTCCGAAATCTCTCAGGACCTTTTCCAGCTTTCTGGCATTTTTCATTACTGAATCACTTCCGTTTCCTGAGGATCTTACACCTCGCTCTAAAAGATTCAGCTTCGGATATACATAAGGTCTCTGCTTTGGCTTTGGTGCAGGTTTCGGTGCCGCTGCAGAAATTTGCTTCGGTGCTGCTTCAGACACTGGCTTCGGTGCTGCCGCAGAAATAGTATCTGTATTGAAGATATCAGTGTTGATACTGTCTGTGTTCTGATGCTCCGTGTTCTGATATTCTATGTTATGATGCTCTGTGTTCCGTGACTGTATTGTGTCCTGAAGCTTTCTTTCCAGCAGCTGTCTTGCTTCGTTTCTGTCCGGAGCCTCCAGTTGTTTTCCTGTTGCACTCAAATAGCTGTCATGAGCATTCATCATGCCGTTTTCGGCTTCATGACCCCGGTATGACTCATCTTCATAAGAAGTATGACCTTTGTCATCACTTCGGTTCACTGATGCATCGGCTGCAGCATCGGATGATGCATCGGCAGCCACATTTATACCTATGTAACTGCCTCCTCCGATATCCCTGTATAGCTCTGCAGCGTTTTCTGCGATATTTCTCTCCTCATCGGTATCATGCATGGCATCAGTGTCAAATAAGCTCCCGGCATCATGCGGTGTTAGTGCCGCCATATGCTTTATATGCTGAAGGGTGCCGCCGTCTCTTCCGATATCATTTACCGATTTCTTTCCAACGGCATAGCCAGCCTGCTTTGCGGCATTTATACTGATCGACTCTCCCCTCAGGATATAGGCATAGGATCTGTACTCATCCTCTTCATTCACATCAAACGGCACCTCATCCGAATCATAATCGATACTGCGAATATTAACCGCCTCTTTGGAGGCTGACTCCTGAGCATACCCGTCTACTCCGGAGATCACCTCTGTATCAAAGCTGACCCCCTCAGTACTCCTGTTGTTGTCAATGACCGGCCTGAAGATAGGCGTACGAACATCTCCCAGAGTATCTACTCCGGGCTGAGAATCTCCAATAATGTCTCTTCCGTAGCCGGCATACAGCTCTGCTCTGTTTATTTCAGAATCGCGTACAGTATCCATGCCGTTTTCTTTCAAACCGGCAAGATCAGGTTCCTCAACTCGATCCCCTGAAATATCCCCGGCAGGCTCCAGCTCTTTAAAGCTCATCTCGAGTCTTCTGAGTCTTTTCTCCTCCTTCATGGCATCGCGCCTGATGACATTTTCTCTGACTGCCTGCCTGTAGTGTTCATGTCCGTTCCTGGCAGCCTCGATCGTCTTTCCCGCTCCGACCTTTACTGCCGAGGCTGTTCTTTCGGCTCCTGTTCTTGCCGCAGTGACAAAGCTCTTTTCGGTTATTACCACTGCGCAGATTATTATCAAAGCGGCATATACGAACAATGATCCGGCTTTTCCTATTACAGAGACCAGTGCTCCGGTAATGATTCCTCCCACAGCACCGCCTCCGTCCGCTCCGTTCCTTGCCGCATCATACAGTCCGGCAACTGTGCTTCCGTCAGAAACAGAGTGACCGAACATGAGCTCACAGAGAGAGACTATTGTGACAAGCAGAAGGAATACCGACACTATCTTAAGTCCTGCCAGACCGCTCCCCTTCTGTTTTATTCCTATCACTGCCGCAGCGATTATCGCTGCCGACGACACCATATAAGCCTGTCCGAACAGCCCCCTCTGAACACCGTAAACAACCTCTCCAAGTCCTCCCATAAGCCCAAGATCAGCAAGGATGAGAAGACATCCCGAAAGTATGCATACTATGGCTGTTATCTCAGTCTTCAGAAAGCTTTTTTTCTTCGCTGTCTTGCGCTTATCCTCTCTCTTTGTCGTGCGTCCCCTTCCCTTTGTCTTTGAAGACGCGGAGGCTCCGTTCGTACGTCCCGACGCGGCAGTATTCTTTTTTGAATTAGCTTTTTTCTGAGCCAAAATTACTCCTTTATCAATACGGTAAAAAACATTATGAACCGATCACATTTCTGATAGCCGCCGGAGTTCGATAGTTCCATCTGGATATCTTAATACCGCTTCTCGCTGAGGCCGCATTGACTATCTGTCCGTTGCCGATATATATTCCTACATGGTTGATCGTGCCGCTGCTGTTTGCATAAAATACCAGGTCGCCCGGCTTCATTTTATCCGAGGTGATCCTTGTTCCGCATTTTGCCTGTTCACGGCTTGTTCTCGGAAGAGATACCCCGAAATGTTTCATAACACTCTGTACAAAGCCCGAACAGTCCGCACCGCTTGTAAGTGAGGTTCCGCCCCATACATAAGGATTTCCGATATACTGACATGCGTAATTTACAACAGAGTTTCTGAAGGCGGCTGCCGCATTGGCTGCTTCTACAGCAGGATAATACTCTATAGCCTCCGGAAGTCCGTATCTGACCTCAACATTATTATCTCTGGTAGAAACATACGCCTTGTCGTTTGCATCCTCTCCGTCCGAGCTGTCCAGTCCGAGTTCAACCCATCCGTCCAGCTGATCCAGCACCTCATAAGCCTGATTCTTTGTGACCGAGGTCCAGACTTTCGCATCCAGGCTCGGTTCAGACCTTACATTGAGGGCATCCACCCGGACAAACGCCGTAAGCACGGCGTATTCCACAGCCAGATCTCTGGCTTTCTGTCCTGTCAGACAATAGGCTGCATTTACATAGCCGGAAACATTTCCCGACCTGATCCTGTACCATGTGCCCGAGCTGTTTTCCACTGTCTCCAGCAGCTCTGCTCCGCATCCCCTGATAAACTTTCCGCAGATATTATCAATACCGTTGTCTTCCGGCTCCTTTCTGATATTGATATAGCCGCCCTCCGGGAAGGCAAGCACCAGGCTGTCATACTGGGTCAGAGCCATGGTTCTCAGATCCACCTTTCTTGCAGCATCCAGGCAGCTTTTGATCTCGGCATTTCCGTCGCTTATCTTTACATATCCTTGTGCATCTCCGGAAAGCTCTGTCTCTGTTCTGATCATTGCCCAGTCCCCTTCGATATCCAGAAGCTCATATCTCTCCCCCGCTCTGGCCTTTCCGATGATATTGTCCAGAGATGTATCAGGAGCGGAACGAACATTCAGTACCTCCACATTGATTATAACTCTGTCTGCAATACTGTTATATGCTTTTTCAAAGGCTTCCTGTCCCTCAAGAATGAACTCGGAGCTGACATAGCCTGTGAGACTGCCGGATCTTACCAGCATCCATCCGTCATTAATTTCAAGGATCTCACAGGCGGCTCCGTCATAAAGCTTACCTATAATATTTGTCATATCTATCTCATCAGGCACCGAACGCATATTGATATATCCGTTCACGCTGACGATCCCGAGCCTGCTGTATTCATCCTCGGCATCCCTGATGATATCCTCCCTGCGCATCTCCTCCATTTCCTGCTCGGTCAGGGAATCTATATGTGCTATGGTTTCTTCGACTGTTTCAGAAACCTCCGAACGCCCCGAAACCATGACACCCGTAATGATCGATACGACAGCAAGCAGCGCTGCCGTGATTATTATTCTCCTGTATCTGCTGAAAAGATCCGTCACTCTGTTTATGCTCCTCCTCCGGGACCCTGTGAGCTTATATCAATTCCCGGAGCCATTATGACCTCTGCCGGTCTGCTCTCAATTATAATGCCGTCATAATTATCGACGGAGGTCTCCTCCTCCGTCGGCTCCTGCACAGCTGCCGCCGAGTCATCAGTCGGCTTTCCCGCATCCTCTTCAGGAACCCGGATGCCGCCGCCCTTAAGATGATTCTCGCAATATTCGGTCGGAACATTGTCCGCATCAAAATATTCCGTATATACAGCTGAAGTGCCGCCTCTTATATCTGCAAAACACTCCTCCTTAGGCAGCATTCCGCTCTTTCTGCACACCTCGACCTGAACGATACCTTCGGGAACCTTGAAGCTTTCCACAGGCTCAAGCCCCTCATGAACTCTGTTCATGATCTTTCTCCATATATCCTTATGGAAAGAGGTTCCTCCGTTATACTCTCCCGTGGAACTGTCATTAAGGGACTGGTTATCGTCACAGCCTCCCCAGACACCGGCCGTATAATACGGAGTATAGCCCACAAACCATACATCCACGTTTTTGGTACTAGTTCCGGACTTTCCTGCCGCAACCATATTATCCAGTCTGCATCTTGAGGAGGTATTGTTGACAGTGAAGCCAGAGGACCATTTTGTGTGCGGTTCGACTACACCGCGCATGGCGTCGGTAAGAAGAAATGCTGTGGTTTCCTTCATGACACGCCGCTTTTCGTCCTCATTCATATCTATAAGCACATTTCCGTCATGATCGTAGATCACCGTAAAAAGCTTCGGTTCATGATACATGCCGCCGTCTGCTATAGCTGCATAGGCATTGGTAAGCTCAAGGTTGGTAACGCCCTTTGTTATGCCTCCGAGAGCCGTTGCGACGTTTCTGTCGTCATCGGTAAGTGACGATATACCGAGCCGACGGGCAAAATCAATGCCTCCGTCGGCGGTTACCGTTTCATACATGCAGCGTACGGCAACGATATTCATCGAAAATTCGATGCCCTCTCTGATGGATGAATAACCAAAATAGTTGCCTGCCTTCCACCAGTTTCTGAAGGTCTTTTCCCCGAGGGTGAATTCGCTGTCATAGTAACAGGTGGCAAGGGTAGCGCCGTTCTCCTCGATTGCCGGAGCAAAGGCTGCCACCACCTTGAATGCCGATCCCGGCTGTCTGTAGGCGCCTGAAGCCCTGTTGATAGTCAGGGAATACTTCTTGTCTCCCCTTCCTCCCGTGAGCGCCTTGACCTCGTTGGTCTTCTGATCCATAAGCACAAATGAAAGCTGAGGCTGAAGAGTCGTATCGAGTGTTTCCGCGATGATCTCGTCACCCTCCTCTTCCTTCAGAATGACAGCCTTATACTCATCGATATCCTGTGTGACTGCCTCCTCTGTTCTGTACAGCCCGTTATATGAAGAGCTGCCCTTTTCATTTTTTATGTAATTCTCTATGTCCCGTTCACTGTAATGGGTAAGAGTACCGTCCCTGTGCTTTACTGAGCAGCGCCACTTGAAGCTGAGCTTCGCGGTATCATAATTATCAGGGTCGTTGACCTCCTCATCCACGATCCTCTGGATATCCGGATCCTGAGTGGTCATAATTTTTAAACCGCCTGAATAGAGCAGATTCCTTGCCTCTGCCTCGGTAAGTCCTAGTCTCTCCTGAAAAGCCTCTATGCACTGAGAGATAAGGGCATCCGTGAAATAGCTGTATACTCCGCTATCCGTGGATTGACTCTCATCATGCTGCTGTATCCTGTCATATACCTCCATGCCTGATGCCCCGTCTCTCTGCTCGGCGGAGATATATCCCTGCTCATACATATTTTCCAGCACCTGCAGTCTTCTCTCCTGATTGTTGTCAGGATGTGTCAGCGGATTGAGTCTGGAAGGGTTCTTGGTTATGGATGCAAGCACGGAGCACTCGGCAAGATCAAGCTCGGAAACGGGTTTTCCGAAATATCTGTCAGCTGCCACCTTGACTCCGAGAGTATTGTTTCCGAGATTTATTGTATTGAGATAATCGGTCAGGATCTTCCTCTTGATCTCTGTCTTTTCGATTCCGGGCTGGTTTTCCAGTGAAAGCGCAATGAACCACTCCTGAAACTTTCTTTCGTACAGCTCAAAGCCCTTTTCATTTCCTCCCGAAAAAACATTGTTCTTTATCAGCTGCTGTGTCAGGGTCGAGCCGCCTCCGGCAGAGCTGTTTCCTGTCAGTACGCCCTTGACCGCTCTTGTGATAGATCTCAGATCTATTCCGTTATGTGTCCAGAAACGCTGGTCCTCTATCGCAACAAAAGCATTTATCAGATCCTCCGGGATCTCCTCAAAAGCTACAGCCTCCCTGTTGGAGCCCTCCTGAACCAGAGTTGCCACCAGTTCTCCTTTTGTATTATAGGTCGTTGTGGCATATCCCTTTGGAGAAAAGTCAAGACTTTCGATATCCGGAGCATTATCTATAATGCCCAGCAGTCCTCCTATACCCATAGCTCCCGCTCCGAGACAGGCAAGTACCGCTAAAAAAACTATAAACAGCTTAAAGGAGTGTATCCTCCTGTTAGCTGTTTGTTCATCACCGTATGTTATTTCTTCCAGCCGCTCGTTTACGGCTCTTTTTGTATATTTCATATATCAGTTTCTGCTCTGTTCGTCCGTTCCCGCTTTACGGCAGTCCGGCTCCCGTTCTGTTTGTCCGTGACTGCTTTACTGCAGTTCGGCTTCATATCAACTGTATCATAAACTATACCGCCGAACCGGCTCGCCTGATAAAACGGCTGCCGGATTGCGGCATAAACCCATGATTAGTTTATCACATTGATGACTTCGGGACAATGTTATAGAATATTATCATAATCTTACAAAAAAATGAATGTAATATTATGCTTGAATCTGCACCGTCATTATGATAATATACAGAGGTTCGCCGCAGCACGGTTTCAGGCATTCCTTGGCGGAAACTTTGCCGCAGGTAGGTATTTCGGATGAGTCCGATACAGTATTATTTTAAGGAGAAAAGAAATGATTTCAAAAGAGAAAAAGGCAGAGATCATCAGCACTTACGGACGTAAGCCTGGTGACACAGGTTCACCTGAGGTTCAGATCGCTATCCTCACAGAGCGTATCAACGAGCTCACAGAGCACATCAAGCAGAATCCGAAGGATCACCACTCAAGAAGAGGTCTTCTTATGATGGTAGGTCAGCGCCGCGGTATGCTTCAGTACCTTCAGAAGAAGGATCTTGAAGGCTACAGAGAGCTTATCAAGAAGCTTGGTATCCGTAAGTAATCCAAAGAGATTTACCCATCCGTTTCACAGGATGGGTATTTTTTTTTACTCCCACCCGTTTCACCGGGCGGATATTCTTTTTTGGGGCTTGACTGTTCGCGCCTGACGGATCGAAGCAGGAAAAATATGCTTGTATGTTTTTCCGAAAGAGTTTCGAAATATCTCATTCCGGTTTATCTGAAGAGTGTGTTTTTTTCAGCAGCAGGAAAAGATAGATGATTACGGGAACCACCACAAGAGCAAACAGCGCAGTCATGATCAGTCCCGTATGATGGATAATGGCTCCTGCTATAAGCATTATAAGCAGGGCTGCGATAAGCAGAAGGGCTGCCGCGGCTGCCCCTCTTTTTTTTGTATTTTTCTTTTCCACGATTCAGTTCTCCATTTTGTCTATTTCTTCCGAAAGAGACTCCCATCGCTCATACAGCTTCTCCAGCTTGCTTCTGTGTTCATCCTGTTTTTTTGTAAGCTCGTTCAGCTTCGCAGAATTAACTGCATTTTCAGGAAGAGCTATCTCTCCGTCAATATGATCGATGGCCTCCTCGTGTTCTGCTATCTCGCTCTCACATTTTGACAGCGCTGTTTTCAGCTTCTGAAGCTGCTGTTTTCTTTCCTTCTGTTCCTTATAGCTGATGCCGGTCTGAGAAGTATTTGCTGCTTCGGAAAATGTGCTTCTTCCGTCACTCCCCTGTCCCGGAGAGACTTTTCCGCCCGCACTGACTCCTGTCCTGTTTCCGGCTCTCTCCACGGTGCCGCCTCCCGACCTGTCTCCCGTTCTTCCGCTGACGGCCTTCAGCTTGTCAAAGGAGGCATCGCTCTGCTTTTCGAGATAGTAATCATAATTTCCCTGATAGTTGATAAAATGAGTATGATCCAGCTCTAAGATACGGGTGGCAATACGGTTTATAAAATATCTGTCGTGAGAAACACATATTACTGTACCCTCGTAATTTCTGACGGCTTCCTCAAGTATCTCCTTGGATGTAATATCCAGATGATTTGTAGGCTCATCCAGAAGAAGCAGATTTGCCTTGGAAAGCATAAGCTTAGCCAGTGATACACGGCCCTTTTCCCCTCCCGAAAGCTCCCCTATTTTCTTGAAAACATCGTCTCCGGTAAACAGGAAGGAGGCCAGCAGATTTCGGATCTCTGTGTTATTCATATAGGGATAGGCATCGGATATCTCGTCAAAAACAGTATTGTCATTGTCCAGCACCTGATGCTCCTGATCATAATATGCTGGCTCAACCTTTGTACCGAACTCTATCTCTCCCTCATCCTGAGGAACGATACCCATAATGATCTTAAGCAGCGTAGTCTTGCCGGTACCGTTCGGCCCGATTATCACCAGCTTTTCTCCGCGCTTGACATCGATATCTACACCTGAAAACAGCATATTGCCGCCGTAGGATTTACTTAATCCGTCGGCGAAGAGCACATCTGTTCCGGATATCTTGGACGGAGTAAAATGCAGCTTCATGGCATCTTCAGCATCGAACGGCTTTTCAAGCCTCTCAGTTCTGGCAAGAGCCTTTTCCCTCGACTCGGCTCTTTTGATGGATTTTTCCCTGTTGAACTGTCTGAGCTTATCAATGACCTCCTGCTGATGTCTGATCTCCGCCTGATTATTCAGCCATGCTCTCATCCGGTCTTTTCTGAGGGCGGCTTTTTTTTCGGCAAATGCCGAATAGTTTCCGTTATACATTCTGGCGCTTCCGTTTTCGATATCCAGAACCTTGTTGACTATCCGGTCAAGAAAGTATCTGTCATGGGACACGATTATCACTGCGCCCTTCCAGCCGCGCAGATAGCCCTCCAGCCATGAGACCGAAGCAATATCCAGATGGTTTGTAGGCTCATCAAGTATCAGTATCTCGGGTGCATCCATCAGAAGTCTGCCCAGTGCAAGTCTGGTCTTTTGTCCGCCGGAAAGCTCCGAGAGCTTCCGGTCAAATTCATCCTCCGAAAAGCCCAGCCCCTTGAGGATACCCGCAACATTGGATCTTACGGCATATCCTCCCTCTGTTTCAAACCTGTGGGAAAGCACGGAATATCTGGAGAAAATCTCATTCAGTTCATTTTCCTCGGAGGCGGCGCTGTGCATCCTTGTCTCCAACTCCCTCAGCTCCCGCTCCATGTCAAGGAGCTCCTGCTTGACGCTGATGACCTCCTCGAAAATGGTTTTATCTGTATTCTCCTCGACTATCTGTGCAAGATAGCCTGTCCTGACATCCTTCGGAACGGTAACAGAACCGCTGTCAGGCGTTTCCTCTCCGATTATCTGCTTTAGCAGCGTGCTTTTTCCCGCTCCGTTGATGCCGGTGACAGCCAGCTTGTCATTTGCCTCAATATGAAAAGAGATATTCCGCAGAATATCCTTTCCGTCATATGATTTTGTTAAGTTATTTACTGATAGTATCATGTTCTGCCAAAATATTTTTGTACTGCCGGAATATCCTCACCGCTTATCTGCCTTGTCAGCTCCTCAACGGAGGAAAACCTTTTTTCGGGTCTTATAAAGCGGCAGAGCTCTGTTTTAACAAAGCTCTCGTAGCAGTCTCCGATATCATCAAACGAATGTATCTCGAGTCTGAGGCGAGTACCGCCCTCTGTGCTTCCGTTGACTGTCGGGCGCTCTCCGAGATTTGCTATCCCGACGATCTCCCTCGGTCTGATCTCCTTCCCCGGCTTTAAGCTGCGGCGATAGTCTGCGGGATATATGCAGGCTCTTACCGCATAAACACCAAAGGGAGGAAGGTTCAGATCATCAGATACCTCAATATTCATTGTCGGGTATTTCATTTTGCTGGAGGCTATTCCCTTGCCGTGAACCACATATCCGGAAATAGAATAGGGTTCACCCAAAAGCCTTGCAGCAAGCTCCATATCTCCCTTTGAGATCGCGCCCCGAAGCATCGTGGAGCTGATATCTACGGTATCGTGGTCTTCTCCTGAGACTTCGAAGCAGTTTCTGTCTGATGCATTATCAGCGCTGTTTTTTTTCGGGTCTTCTCCTGTATCGCCTGCCTGTTCGGATTCAGACATGATCATGCCTCCGGGGGCTATTACCTTATCTATCAGATCCACCTTATAGCCGTATTCGGACGCATGTTCATGAAGAAATTCCGCATTCCCTGCCTTATTCCTTCCAAAGCTGACATCCTTGCCGGCTACGATCGTTTTCATGTTGAATCTGCCTATAAGGATCCGTGACAGAAAATCCTCCGCCGACATATTCTTAAGCTCGTCTGTAAAATCCAGCTCTATGCAATAATCGATACCAAGCTCTGCAAGCTTTTGCTTCCTGTCTTCTCTGGACATGATCCCGGACTTTCCGAATCTGAGGATCAGAACAAGAGTTTTGAGTCTGTCCCGCTCGGCAGCTCTTCTGAGTTCTCTGAACAGAGCCTGATGTCCTATATGAGCCCCGTCAAATTTTCCTATAGCGACAGCGGTAGGAGCCGTTACCCTGAGGAGGCTGTCCAGTCCCCCGCTGTCGGCTGCAGCCTCGATATCACTGATCCTCACCGCATCCTCAGCCCGGAAATCTCCCACCTGAGTACGCAGCAGTGAGGACATGCAGGCTCCGCAGCCCAGCTTCTCACCTATGTCCCGGCACAGACTGCGGATATATGTGCCCCGGGAGCATTTCACGGTAAAGACCACATGCGGAACAGAGATCTCTTCTATCCTGATCTCATATATCGACACAGGCTTGGTCTTCCTCTCTACCTCAACTCCGGCGCGGGCATATTCGTAGAGCTTTCTCCCGTTTACCTTTCTGGCACTGTACATAGGAGTAAGCTGCTCATAGGCTCCCACAAAGGACATCACTGCCTCTCTGACAGCTTCCTCACCCGGCAGCTCGCCTGTATACCTGCCGGTCACATTTCCCGTGATATCCTCTGTATCGGTGACGGTACCCAGAAGCATTCCGGCTCTGTACTCCTTTACCTTACCGCCTATCAGGTCGATATTCTTGGTGGCAATGCCAATGGCGACGGGAAGCACGCCCTCCGCCATTGGATCCAGGGTGCCCGCATGTCCTATCTTTCTGACTCCGGTTATTCTCTTCAGCTTTGCACAGACATCCATGGATGTCCAGCCGGCTTCCTTATAAACATTCAGAAATCCGTTGTAATTATAATGAAATTGCATTGTTGATCTGTTCGTGACTATTCAGCACCTGTTCCAAAAAATCAGCCTCGATAATATCCATATTTCTTTCGAAATCCGGTGACATGAAGCAGCCGGCAGCCTTTTTGTGTCCTCCGCCTCCGTGAGCCGAGCAAATGCGGCTCACGTCTATCAGCTCGGAATTAGATCTGAGACTGGCCTTGATCCTTCCGTCCTTTGCAATATACATAAACACAGCTTCCATGGCTCCGCTTGTGGTTCTGATCTGGTCGATCATACCGTCCATATCCATGCCCTCAGCATTCAGAGCCGCTCTGTCTTCTGCACTCATGCAGCTGTATACTATCCTTCCCTGAGCCCTGGTCCTGATATTCCCGAGGATATATCCGAGAACCTTTTTCTGCTCCAGAGTCATGGAAAAAAACGAGTCCTCCACTATTTTCCCGAAATCAATACCCTTCGAGATGCATCTGCCGGCAATACGCATGGTCTCCTCAGAGGTGCTGCTGTATCTGAACACTCCCGTGTCGTGAATCAGTCCTGTATATATGCATGAAGCGATATCCCTGTCGAAATACTCCTCCTCCATCAGACCGAAAAGCACCTCACAGCAGGAGGAGGCCTCTCCCTTTACGAGAGCATAATCCCCGTAGCCGCTGTTTGTAAAATGATGATCCACTAACATTGTTATGTCAGAGTTCTTATAATACCTTTCGAATCTTCCCAGTCTGGAAATATCGGCACAATCGCATACAACGGCGAGACTGTAATGCTTTCCTTCTGACGGATCGGTGCTTACCGCATCACTGCCCTTCATAAAAGCAAATTTCGGTCCGAGCTCCTCTAAATATACCTGAACTATTGCATCTTCGCCTTTGATACGCCGGATATAGTTGAAGGCAGCCAGGCATGAGCCTGTACAATCGCCATCGGGACTCACATGACCGAGAAGGCAGATGCTTTCCGCAGCACGTATCGAGCTGTTAAATATCTCCTTTGTCAAAAGCTCCATATTACTCCTCCGGATCCTCTGACTCTTCCGGTTTCTCGAATTCCTCCGGTTTCCCGAATTCCTCCGGCTTCTCAGGCTCCTCCGGCTCCGAGGACATGCCGCCTGCCTTTGCAAGAGCCTCTATCTTCATGGACATTTCCATGGCATATTCCATGCTTCTGTCCGGAACGAACTGAAGCACAGGTGTCTTTCTCAGATTGACTCTGTGCGCCAGCTCCCTGCGGATAAAGCCTCCTGCATTCGTCAGTCCCTCTATGCTGTCACTCAGCATTTCCCCTGATCCGAGGGAGGAAACATGTACCTTGCAGAACTGCAGGTCAGGGGTCACCTCTACCCTTGTTATCGATAACAGAGGATCGATGCGCGGATCCTTGACATCATCTCTTATGATGCATGAAAGCTCGCGCATGACCTCTCCGTTGATTCTGTTGTTTTTTATACTTCCCTTTTTCATTCAGCTGCTCCGCTTCTTGGAACCTGTACCATCTTGTAGATCTCTAATGTATCATCCACCTCGATATCAGTGAAGTCCTCAAGCACGATACCGCATTCGAATCCGAGCTTGACCTCCTTGACCTCGTCCTTGAATCTCTTAAGTGAAGCAATGTCTCCGTCAAACAGCTTCTTATCTCCTCTGTAAAGACGTGCCTTTGAGCCTCTCTCGATAACGCCGTCCGTTACATAGGAGCCCGCGATCCTGCCGACATCCGATGCCTTGAATACCTGTCTTACGATAGCACGTCCGGTATACTTTTCCTCGTAGACCGGAGCAAGCATGCCTGTAAGAGCTGCCTGCAGATCCTCGATGGCCTGATAGATGACTCTGTAAAGTCTCATATCTACCTTTTCGTGCTCAGCCGTCGACTTGGCTGTGGCATCAGGCTTTACGTTGAAACCGATAATAATAGCATTTGCTGTGGATGCCAGGGTAACATCTGATTCATTGATATTTCCGACTGCGGCATGGATGACCTTAACGGCAACCTCCTCATTGGAAAGCTTACCGAGGCTCTGCTTGACAGCCTCAACCGAACCCTGAACATCTGCCTTGACAATGATAGGAAGCTCCTTGACATTTCCGGCCTTGATCTCATCAAACAGATCATCAAGGTTCATCTTCTGCTTTGTCTCCTCCAGCATGTGCTTCTTCTGCTCTGCTATGAAGGTCTCTGCTATCGCTCTGGCCTCCTTCTCGTCACTGCATACCATGAATACCTCTCCGGCATTAGGAACGTCATTGAGTCCCAGGATTTCCGCAGGATATGAAGGTCCGGCCTTCTTGATCCTGTTTCCCTTATCGTCGAGCATTGCCCTGACCTTACCGTAGCAGGCGCCGGCAGCAACATTGTCTCCCACATGGAGAGTACCCTTCTGCACCAGAACTGTCGCAACAGGTCCTCTTCCCTTATCGAGCTGTGCCTCGATAACAAGGCCTCTGGCATTTCTGTCAGGGTTTGCCTTAAGCTCCATAACGTCGGCCTGAAGAATGATCATTTCCAGCAGATCCGTGATTCCTTCTCCTGTCTTGGCCGAGATAGGAACCATAGGAGTTGAACCGCCGTAATCCTCGGCAATAAGCTCATACTCTGTAAGCTCGCTCTTGACATGATCGATATTTGCTCCGACCTTATCTATCTTGTTGATCGCCACAATAACCTCTACGCCCGCCGCCTTGGCATGGTTGATAGCCTCGATGGTCTGCGGCTTGACACCGTCATCCGCCGCAACTACAAGAACGGCAATATCGGTGGACTGGGCTCCGCGCAGACGCATTGCGGTAAAGGCTTCATGTCCCGGAGTATCAAGGAATGTGATATTTCTGTCTCCGATCCTGACAACAGAAGCTCCGATATGCTGTGTGATTCCTCCTGCCTCACGGCTTGTTACATTTGTATTTCTGATGGCATCAAGAAGAGATGTCTTACCGTGGTCAACATGTCCCATTACGCATACGACAGGATTTCTCGGCTTAAGGCTGTCCTCGCTCTCCTCCTCTTCCTTAAGGAGCTCAGCAATGACATCCTCCTGGACCTCCTTCTCGCAAAGAACCTCATACTCGATGGCGATCTCCTCAGCCTCTTCGTATGTAAGCTCGGTGTTAGGTGTTACCATCTTGCCTTCAAGGAACAGCTTCTTGACGATCACGCTCGGCTGCATCCTGAGCTTTTCTGACAGCTCCTTGATAGTAAGCTTTTCTGGGATGACGATAAGCTTTACCTCATCCTCAGGTCTATCCTTCTTCGGCTCTGGCTTTATAAAGGCGCCCTTTCCTGTCTTAGGGGTCCTGAGTGTCGGTGAATCGATAAACTTATCCTTCTTATCCTTTCTGTCGTTATGTAAGGAATTGCCTCTTCCGTTTCTTCCCGTGCTCTTTCCGGACGGTCCGTCAAATGCCGGGGCCGCGGCGCGTCCTGCCGGTCTTCCTGATCCGGACTGCTGACCCTGGGAGTCGCTGCCGAATCTGCCGCGACCTCCGCCCTGACCTGCTCCGGCAGCATTTCCTCTTACGATATAGGTTCTGCCGTTTCCGTCGCCCTGCTTTGGCTTGATCTGGGACTGACCGTTCTGGGACTGAGTCCTTGCACCCTGACGTCCGTCATTTCTTCTGCCATCCTGACGATTCTTTCTTTCATCTGAATTTCTGGCAGCATTCGCCTGCCTTGCCTGCCTTGAGGCCTCGGCAATAACGGCTGCTGCGTTATAATTGGCATAAGATTTTACGATCTTAACCTTAGGTATGGTGTCGGAAATACCTCCGAGCAGAGTCCTCTGGCTCTCTCCCTTTTCCTGCTTTGCGGCTGTCTTTTCCTCAGACGGCTGTGCCTGAGGCTTTTTTTCGGATGCGGGGGTATTTTCTGCCGGGCTTTCTTCCGAAGCGCTGTTAGCAACAGACGCCTTTAACTCCTTCTTTTCCTTCATGCTCTCCTCAGAGGCTGCAGCTGACTGCTTCTGAGCCTGCTCTGTCTTAGGAGCCTCTGTGCTGCCCGTGAGATCCGCCTTTGCCAAAGTGTCCGTCGATTCAGCAGCTGTCTTCACGCTGTCTGCTGCGCTGTCCCTGTCGCTGTCTTTCACACTGATATTATCATTTTCCTGTACATTGGTCTTTACGCTGTCCATGACCTCTGTCTGCGGCTGAACAGCGGCACTTTCAGCCGCTCTGCTCTCCGCAGCAGCTGTCTTAAGCTCTGTCTTCTCTGCAGCTGTCTCTGTCCTTTTAACGGCTGTCTCATCGGCCATATCCTTTAATGCCGGTCTGACAGGCTTTGTTCCTGCCGGAAGCGGTCTGGTCTTTCTTCCTGTGTTTTCTCCCGAGCTGCGGCTCTTTTCAGCCTGACCCTGCTTCTTTGTCTGACCGGCAGCAGAGCCGCGGGATGTCCTGCCATCATTTTCTCCGGCTGCGCTTCTGAGGCTCTTAGGCAGTTCCTTTATACTCGAGGAATTCTGCTTTCTGAAAACAATATTCAGCTTCTTTTTAGGAGTATTTTTCTGTTCCTCGGAGCCGCTCCTGTTTATATCCTTTTCGTTATTCTCAATTCCCACTAAAAATTACCTCCATCTATAAGTCCGACTATTCTTTCCGCAAATCCTTCATCCTCTACGACTGCCGAAGACCTCGGTCCCCGCCCTATCATATGTCCCAGTGCTTCCTTATCAACATTCATGGTACGGATAGGAATGCTCCTGTAGCTGCACATATCGGTAAAATGCTTTTTCGTTCTGTCCGAGGTGTCCGCCGCCAGCAGACACAATCTGGCTCTGCCTGATTTGATCGACTGCTCTGAGCAGAACTCTCCGGACTTCAGTCTTCCGGCCTTTGCGGATAATCCGATCATCCCTCTGAATTTTCTCTCATCCATTCCGAACGGACTCACCGCCTTTATTTCTCTTCGGCCTCTGCCGCTTCTGCTTCATTCAGAAGATCATCCCCGGCCGATTCAGCATTTGATGCGTCTGAAGACTCTCCCTCTGCGCCACCCTCAGAAAAATCCGCAGTATCAGCGTCATAATCATCATTTTCAGGATAGCTTTCTCCGAAGGCTGTTCCCTCATATTCACCCTGCTCGTAGACTGCACTGCCGTTCTCATCAAAGGCAGCCATGCCGAGCTCCTCAAGAAGCCCTGATTCCTGAGCCTGAGTCTCAGACTTGATATCGATCTTATAGCCGGTAAGCTTTGCCGCAAGTCGGGCATTCTGTCCCTCCTTACCTATAGCAAGGGAAAGCTGGAAATCAGGAACGATGACGATGGCCTGCCTTGCATCCTCATCTGCCACAACGCAGATGACCTTGGAAGGGCTGAGGGCATTTTCAATAAGAAACGCCGGATTGTCATCCCAGTTGATGATATCGATCTTTTCCCCGTTAAGCTCCTCAACAATGGAGTTTACCCTTGTTCCGTTTACTCCTACACATGCGCCTACCGGATCAACGTTTTCGTCATGGGAGAGAACTGCCATCTTCGTTCTTGAGCCGGCCTCTCTGGCAATAGCCATGATCTCAACAACGCCCTCCCTGATCTCGGATACCTCCTCTGTAAAGAGGCATCTCACCATATCCGGATGAGTACGGGATACGGAGATATGCGGTCCTCTCGGATTGTTCTTTACATCCAGTACGAAAACCTTGACTCTCTGGTTGAGCTTAAGAGTCTCTGTCTTGATCTGCTCATTCTCAGTAAGAATAGCATCTGCCTTGCCGAGGTTCACGGATATGTTCTTGCCCATAAATCTGCGTACAACACCTGTCATAATGCCGTGCTCATGCTCATAGAAATCACGGTAAAGAGAGTTTCTTTCCTCCTCACGGATCTTCTGAACGATAACTCCCTTGGCATTCTGTGTAGCTATCCTGCCAAACTTCTGAGAATCTATACTGATATCCACAGTGTCTCCGATCTCGGCTCTGGTATTGATCATTCTCGCGTCCGGGAGGCTGATCTCCTCCACAGGATCCTCAACATTTTCCACAACTCTCTTTGTCTGAATGATGCCGTACTCAAAGGTGTTTCTGTCTATGGTCACGCGACAGTTATCCGATTTTCCGAAATGATTCTTACAGGCGGTGAGAAGTGAACTCTCAATAGCTTTCAATAATGCATCCTGAGGAATATTGCGCTCTTTTCCCAGTATCTCGAGTGCTTCTTTTAATTCGCTGTTCATTTACTTTCTCCTTCTTCTGAATCGACCAAGCTGCTGTCAAGAAATCCCTTTGAGCAGACCTCCATCGTATATGCTTCCTTTATAAAATCAGCCTTATCAAGCCATTTGCTTAAATATCTGGATACCTTTACGCAGTCGTTGATGGATACACCCGGAACAAACTCCTGCTCTTCCTCATCCTCCGTCTGCTGCGAAGCATCCCCGTCCCGGCAGTCCTCCTCTTCGGACTGCGGCTGCGGAGCATCCACATTCAGACGGTTCTCCTTTTCGGACTGCGGCTGCACGCTCTCGTCACGCTGTGCCTCTGCAGCCTCAAGTCTCTTCTTCATCTCATCTTCCGTAAGATCGATATAAAGCCTGAGGAACCAGTTTCCGTCCTCTGACTCAAAATCCGTCCTGATGAGTGAAAAGCCGTTCTTCCCAAGATACGGGACGATAAACTCATTTACTCGTTCGATGTACTGCTGCGGTGTCATCTGATATCCTGTTCCTCCTCAAAAAGGCTGATGCTTAATAAACCGAGTAAGGAGCGGACCTTCGTCCACTCCTTACTAAACAAAACAATATTAACTTTATGCATTCTACCACCTGTACAGACAAAAAACAAGCCTGAAAATTATTTTGACAGTATCTATACCCTGCAAATAAAACACAGGCCTGAAAAACGTTTGCGGCAAGCTGCTAACTCTTCAGATAAAATACAGGTATTTTTCAACATTGACAGATCTTTCTCAGCCCTGTCAGGTCTTCTTCGCCTTGCCCGGCTTCTGCCAGCTGATATAATCACATTCCTTATTCTCACAGGCATAGAAAAGACGTCCCTTTTTGGTTCGGCGTTTAATGATCTCGGCGCCGCACTGAGGACATTTCACGCCAGCCTTTTCCAGCAGAGGCATAGTGTTTCTGCACTCCGGGAAGCCCGGGCAGGCGAGGAACTTTCCGTGAGGTCCGTACTTTATGACCATATTGCGGCCGCATTTATCGCAGACCACATCCGAAACCTCATCCGCCACCTTTATCCTCGTCAGATTCTGTCTGGC
>JAQXPY010000070.1 GCA_029100885.1 Clostridiales bacterium
ACAGGCGAATTGATATGAAAATGAATCTACCTAACAGGCTGACACTTTTAAGGGTATTGATGATACCCTTTTTCGTGTTTTTTATGCTTATGAGCATAAGGGGAGCCGATATTGCCGTGCTGAGGACGGGAGCTGTGCAAAGCTTTATCATACAGAGATATATTTCCTTTGCGATCTTTGCGGCGGCTTCCTTTACAGACTTCCTGGACGGCATGATCGCGAGAAAATTTCATCTTGTAACCGATTTCGGAAAATTCATGGATCCTCTGGCGGACAAGCTGCTGGTTTGCTCTGCGCTGATCCTGCTGACTGCTGAGGGGTCTCTGTCGGCGGTGGTGGTCATCGTTGTCATTGCCCGGGAATTTATTATCAGCGGGTTCAGACTTATTGCGGCGGATAACGGCATTGTGATAGCTGCGAGCTGGTGGGGCAAATTTAAGACAGTGTTTCAGATGCTTCTGTGTATGGCTCTGATACTCCCGACTATGCCGGCGTTTCTGGGAGAAACGGTAATGAGTATATTGACTGCGGCGGTACTGGTATTGACCATAGTATCGTTAGCAGATTATATGATCAAAAACATAAAAGTAATAACAGACGGAGGGATGTAATGAACAGTGAGAATCAGCTGGTGCAGCTTTTAAAGGAGAAGCAGTTGACTGTTACAACAGCGGAATCCATTACGGGAGGAATGATCGCCTCTACGATAATCAAGGTTCCGGGAGCATCGTCGGTATTCAGTGAGGGATTCATTACATACTCGGCGGACGCAAAAATCAAATACCTGGAGGTTCCTCAGGAGCTGGTGGCAAAGAAGGGTGTAGTCTGCTCTGACGTGGCAAAGGCTATGGCAGAGGGCGCTCTGAAGCTGGCGGGAACAGATGTTGCCATCTCCACTACGGGAAATGCCGGACCTGAGGTGCTCGAATACAAGCCTGTGGGAAGAGTGTATATTGCTGTCTGCATCAACGGGGAAACAACTATCTCGGAGCACACCTTCAGCGGCGAAAGAGAGTCCATCAGAAGGCAGACTACCAATGCTGCTATCAGAGAGTGCCTTAACAGACTTGCAAAGATGTAATGTTAACAATGATCGTCATCCTGAAAGTTATCGGCATTGTTTTGCTGTGCGTTACAGGGGCAGTTGCTTTACTGCTCCTGCTTGTTTTGTTCATGCCGGTCAGATACCGCATTAAGGGAGAATTTGAAAAAAATATACCCTTGGGTCAGATGACAGCAGTATGGCTGTTCGGAGCTTTGGGCTTTAAAGCCTCCTATGATACTGAAAATGGTGCGAATGCTTATATTTCCGCCTTCGGGATCAGGATATTTGATCTCCTGAAGGACAGAG
Organism: Clostridiales bacterium; assembly: GCA_029100885.1. GTDB lineage: Bacteria > Bacillota > Clostridia > Lachnospirales > Lachnospiraceae > Avilachnospira. The sequence continues at coordinate 1,352 of JAQXPY010000070.1, forward strand.
AGGAGTCAGGGACGAAGGCAGCGGAGAGGCCGTCGGAGGTCAGGACTGAAGAAGTTAAGGAAACGATAGTAAAGGAAACAAAAGCAGAGAAAACTGAAGCAGAGGAAACAAAAGCAGATAAACTGAAGCAAAGGAATCGAAATCAGAGGAACGGACAAAAGCTGCGTCATGGAGGGCTTACTTTTACAGAATCAAGGAAAAGACAGAGGACAAGCTCAGACGTGTGTCCGAGGAAACAGCGGAAAGGCTGAGAGAAATTCAGGACAGCGTAAAAAGCCTGTATGGCAGTATAAGAGAAAAGACCGATAAGGCGGAAAGCCTATGGTCTCTGTATAAAGATGCAAGGTACCGGGAAGCGGTATCTATGGCAAAGAGGCTGCTTGGCACGATACTCAGGGAGATAAGACCTCGAAGGGGGCATGGAAGGCTCCTGCTCGGAACGGGAGATCCTTACGGCACAGCTCAGGCTATGAAGGCGGCAGCATTTTTATATCCTCTCTATGCTGAAACGATAGAGATCATTCCGGAGTTTGACAGACAGGTCTTTGAGGTCAGAGCTGATATACGGGGCAGGATACACATAGCTGTACTTCTTTTCTGCGCAGGCAGGATATTCTTCAGTAAAAAGCTCAGAAAAATGTATCATGAGGCAAAAAGGATAGTTAACAGCGACAACAGGAGAATGACATGGGAAAAGGAAATGACAGAATAAATGTAGATCTCGGACTTAACAGGGATGGGATAGGCATTACGCTTCAGGCTCTTTTTGACGGTATGGAGAGTATGCTTCAATCAAAGACTGTGGTCGGAGACCCGATAGAAGCCGGAGGAGCTGTCATTATCCCGCTGCTTGAGATTAGTGCAGGGCTTGCATCGGGAGTGTTAAAGAACAATGCTCATAACAACAGCGCAGGGGCGATGAATGCAAAGGTGTCTCCTGTGGCTATGCTGATCATACAGGATGGAAGAGTGCGCCTTGTTAATGTCAGGGACCAGGATATATTTACAAGACTGATGGATATGATCCCTGAGGCAGTAGACAAGATAAAAAAAGGAGCCGTGAGCAAGGAGGCCAGGACGGCTGCCGAGGACATTCTTGAGGGGATGACGGCTGAAGATGTGGAAGTGACCGATGCTGAAGGAAAGGAATCAGAAAACTGATATGTTTGGAGACAGAACAATGAAGATAGCCGTTTTGGGATACGGCGGAGTGGCTCAGGCCTTCTGCAGGTATATCGATGAACGTGATGAGGATTTTGAGATTAAATACATTCTCAGAAGACAGGGCAAGGATACGGAGCCCAGAATGATAACAGACATCAATCAGATACTTACGGACAACGAGATAATGATCGTTGTGGATCTGCTTGGAGGGATGGATGCATCGTACAACTATATGAAGCAGGCTCTTGCTGCCAGAAAGCATGTTGTGACAGCAAATAAGGCTGCGCTTTGCTACGGCTTTGAGGAGCTTACCAAGCTGGCGGACAAGGGAAAGCTGCAGCTCAGATACGAGGCCACCTGCGGAGGCACCGTTCCTATTGTTGCGGAGCTGGTGTCCTTGTCAAGATTCAATGAGATCAACTCGGTCTTCGGAATCCTTAACGGTACCACGAACTTTATTCTGTACAAGATGTTTAAGGAAAGAGCCGAGTTTGACGATATGCTTAAGGAGGCGCAGCGCCTCGGATATGCTGAGGCGGATCCGACATCGGATA
>JAQXPY010000071.1 GCA_029100885.1 Clostridiales bacterium
GCCTCCGCCATATCTACATCGCTCACCATCAAGCTGGTCGGCAATGCCATGGTCGGGATCTCCACAGGTATCATTACCTTTGTTATCCTTATTTTCGGAGAGATCATCCCCAAGCGCCAGGCTGCGGCGGATCCGGAGATATTTGCGCTGAAGTATTCAGGTTTTCTCTACATTTACATCCGGGTCCTGAAGCCGCTTGTCTGGATAGTGGAAAGGATTTCCCGTGGCATAGCATTTCTGTTCCATCTTAATGTGAACAATGCGGAGGCTGTCATCACCGAGGAGGAGCTTAAGACCTATGTTGAGGTCTCCCATGAGGACGGCGCTATCGAGACCGACGAAATGGAATTCATCCACAATGTCTTTGATTTCGGTGATGCCACTGCCAAGGATATCATGATCCCGAGGATAGAGATGGAGACAGTGGACTCCGGGGTATCCTACGAGGAGCTTAAGGAGAAATTCCGCAGTACGATGTTTACAAGGATCCCTGTTTACAAGGATCCGGAAAGTCCGGACAACATGCTGGGCTTTGTCAACATCAAGGATATGCTCCTTGTGGAGGACGCGGAGCATTTTGATATCTCTTCCATCATCAGAACGGCTCATTTTACTACAGAGACCAAAAAGATTCTGGATCTGATGAATGAACTCAAGGAAAATCTGCTGAGCGTGGCCTTTGTGATCAATGAATACGGCGAAACTGTAGGCATGATCACCATGGAGGATCTGCTGGAGGAGCTTGTTGGAGATATCCGGGACGAGTACGACACCGATGAGAAGGATCCGGTCCGGAAGGTTGGTTCTCATCAGTATGCTGCGGATGCAAGCGCCAGGCTGGACGACGTCAACAGCCTGCTTGGAACAAATTTCGATTCCGACAATTATACCTCACTCGGCGGCATCATTCTGGAAAAGATAGAACGCATTCCGGAGCCCGGAGATTCCGTCACACTGGAGGACGGCTGTGTGCTCAGAGTCCAGAGCATGGAGGATCACCGTATCACGAAAATACTTATCACTCTTCCGGAGCATGAGACCGGGGAGGAGACTGCTGCCGCTGACTGAAGCGGCAGCTTTTATTTTCACCCGAATATTCGCGTTAAAGACCCCGGCTGAGCGGCAGAGTTTCTATACAAACTTTAACGGAGATTTAACTGGCACTTCATACCACATAGGATACAATATTTATATGTATAAACGCTCGGAAAACAACAAATTCGATAAGGTAAGCAGAGATCTGTTCGTGACCATCTCGGTGATGTTTATTGCATGGTTTATCAGCAGTCTGCTGCTTCCCAATACCGGAGTTGAGAATAATTCAGCTCTGATCTTTGTATCTGCGATCGTACTTATCTCGACCGTAACTGACGGATTTTTTTACGGAATCGCCGCATCGATAGCCAGCACCATATGCATCAACTGGTTCTTTATGAAGCCCTACGGCAATTTCAACCTGAGTCTCAGCGGTTATCCGGTCGCCATGATAAGCACCCTTGCAGTCGCGATAGTTGTATGTACTCTGACCGCCAGGATCAAAAAGCATGCAAGAGATGCCGAGGAGAGAGAAAAGAAAACAAGGGAGCTGTACCGGCAGAACGCCCGGCTGGAAAAGGAAAAAACAGCCATGGAGATCAACACCGCCAGAGCAGAGATACGCAGCAATATTCTGATGTCGGTATCACATGATCTGCGTACTCCTCTCACCGCTATTTCAGGGGCTGCCTCTATTATTCTCTCCCAGAACACAGCAGAGCATTTTGATGAAAATACAGAGCTTGTCTGCGACATCAAGGATCAGGCTGAGTGGATGTCCATCATGGTGGAAAACATCATATCCGTTGCCAGACTGGGCGGCGACCTCAGAAGCGAGCTCCAGCTGAAGCCGGAGGTTCCCGACGAGATCATCGAGAGCTGCGTCACCAAGCTTCACCGTCTCTTTCCGGGAGCCGAGGTCATTCTCAGGCTCTCAGAGGAGGTCGTTTTGGTCTATGCCGAACCCATACTGATCCGTCAGGTGCTTCAGAATCTTCTGGAAAATGCCGTGCGTCATTCTGGCAGCATCCTGCCCTGTGAGATCATTACCTGCATCACCGACGAGGGCTATCGGTTTACGGTGCGTGACCGGGGCTGCGGACTGCCGCGCGATATATTTGACATGATCAATGATGATACAATATTAATGGATAATCTCAGCGGCAGAAACCAGAGTCAGGGTATAGGAATCTCGGCCTGCCAGAGTATCCTCAAGGCTCACGGATCAAAGCTTTCCGCCGCCGATGTCGAAGGAGGAGGAAGCGACCTAAGCTTCACTCTGCGCATCGTTGATATGGAATGACAGAATGGAGGTTCAATTATGAGCAAGCCGGTTATTTTGATAGTGGAGGACGACAGTCTTATCAGTAAGTTCATGTCAAGAGCTATTACGGAAGCAGGCTACAAGAGCATTGTTGCGGAGACAGCATCTGCTGCCAGAATGCTCTTCCTGTCCGAGATGCCTAATGTTGTGCTGCTCGATCTCGGGCTTCCCGATGATGACGGTCTCAACCTGATCCCGGATATGAAAAAATACAGAAAAGAGGCTTCAATCATTGTTGTATCTGCCAGAGAAAGGGAAAATGAAAAGGTCAAGGCTCTTGACCTCGGAGCCGATGACTATGTCACCAAGCCCTTCGGCATTTTCGAGCTTCTCGCACGCATCCGCACAGCTCTCCGCCACAGCGAAAAAGCCGCTGCCGACCCCGACGGAAACGATTCAGGAATATTCACCCACAAGGGTCTTACTCTGGATACTGTCAGGCATATCGTTACCCTGAACGGGGAACCTGTACATATGACCATCAGAGAATTCAAGATACTTGAGCTTCTATTCAGACATAAGGGCAAGGTTCTGACCTATGCATGGATGATGGAGCAGATATGGGGAAGCTACATTCCGGCTGACAACCAGATACTCCGCGTCAATGTCACAAACATACGGCGCAAGCTGAAGGAAAATATCGAGGATCCTATATTCATCAAGACAGAGCTCGGCATCGGCTATCGGATGCCGGATGATATCGAATAAAAGTTCGGCATTCCGCCCGGTTCCTTCTCACGATCCGGCGGGCCATGCATTAAGAAACCGCTAATTATTTGTAACAATTCTTTAACAAAGCCCTTTTCTTTCTAAACAATCGGTTAATCTCATTTTTGATATTCTTTAGCCATCATAAAAAATATCAAAGGAGAACCGACACTATGGCAAAGACCAGAAAAAATTGGACTGATTCACTTCATGAGAATGAAAAGCTTTTATGGACAGGCAGTCCTCACGATACCGGAATTATCGATCCCGAGAATAAATACTCATTTTATATAAGCTATGCCGTGGCAGCCGTCTGGATTGTGGCTTCTCTCGTAAAAATCATTCCGGAGCGTCCGGATCTTATCAGCCTGGTCATCGTGGAGCTTGTTCCGGTATTTATCATTCTTCTTCCTCTGCTCAATGCCGCCTCCCTGAAAAAAACCTCCTATGCTATCACGGATCAGAGAGTAATTGTAAATCTCGGAGGAAACGACGATTATTCTATGGAGTATGATGACCTGACGCCGGTGGAGGCAAGGGATAACGGAACGATATGCATAGGAGAAGCAGTAGGCTGCAAGCCGCGCAAGGAACGCAGCATAGTACTGTACAGAGGCATCCAGAGCGAAGACAAGGAATGCCTGGGAATCGTCCTGTATAAAACAGACGACCAGAAAAGTGCAATGGAGGCTCTCAGCGAAAAGATCGGAAAACGACCGGCTGCCGATAATGCTTTCAGCCGCGCTGCTGCATCTCCGGTCATCGGGATCAGCCTGTGATCAAACCATTTTCTTATTAACGGTATCTTCAGCACAATGAAATACGGCACGGCCTCTTCATCCTGAGATACCCATAATAAGTTTCCCTCCAATTATTGTGAAAACAAAACCCCGAAAGCGAAAACTGCGGACAGCCTGACAGCTGCTCCGCAGTTTTCGTGTATAGAAACCGCCTTCGGCTCTCTCGTTGCTCATGTCCTTGCCGTCTGCTCCTCAGACACCGTCCTTCACAGTTAACAGAAATATGCAAGCATATTTCGGCTTACTGTGAAGTCCTGTGCTGAATAGTTAAGATCAATCGGCAAAAAGCGGTGTGGATAGATATCTGTCTCCGGTATCCGGAAGCAGCACAACTATGTTCTTTCCCTTATTATCAGGTCGCTTTGCCAGTTCAACAGCCGCATGCACCGCCGCACCGGATGAAATGCCGACAAGAACGCCCTCACTCTTTCCTATTCTCTTTCCTGCTGCAAAGGCATCCTCATTGTCAACAGGAATAACCTCATCATATACCTTTGTATTGAGTACGTCAGGAACAAAGCCTGCGCCTATACCCTGGATCTTGTGAGCTCCGGCTATTCCCTTGCTGAGCACCGGTGATGTTGCAGGCTCAACGGCAACGATCTTTACAGCAGGATTGCGGCTCTTAAGATACTCGCCCACACCGGTAACTGTTCCTCCTGTTCCTACACCTGCCACAAAAATATCCACAGCTCCGTCTGTGTCCTCCCAGATCTCAGGACCTGTAGTAGCTCTGTGTACTGCCGGATTGGCAGGGTTCACAAACTGTCCCGGAATAAAGCTGTCAGGGATCTCTGCTGCCAGCTCATCAGCCTTCTGGATGGCGCCCTTCATTCCCTTTGTTCCGTCGCTGAGAACCAGCTCGGCTCCGTATGCCTTCATCAGCTGACGGCGCTCAACACTCATGGTCTCCGGCATAACGATAATGATCCTGTAGCCTCTTGCAGCAGCAACCGAAGCAAGACCGATGCCTGTATTACCCGAAGTAGGCTCAATGATAACCGAGCCCGGCTTCAGCTTGCCTTCAGCCTCTGCTTCATCGATCATAGCCTTGGCAATTCGATCCTTAACGCTTCCCGCAGGGTTGAAGTACTCTAACTTTGCCAGCAGCTTAGCCTGCAGTCCCTCTTCCTTTTCAATATGTGTAAGCTCGAGAAGCGGTGTTCTTCCGATAAGCTGATCTGCCGACGTATAAATCTTGCTCATGATGTTTCCTCCTTAGAATTCTCTTTGATTATTCGGGTTAATAATATTTGTTTTTAGTCTGTGTCAGTTTAGCGCTTATGCTTGTTTTAACTGAAGCTCGTCCTGCGACAGCCGTTGAAGCAGGCTTTTTTCTAAATACCAACTTATCATGTAGGTTTATACGGATTATATAGCTGTTTTCCAGGTATGTCAACTGTATTTTTGAAATAAATACTCGTTAAGCACATTGTTTTCCTATTTACCGCGCTGTATAATAGGTTTGTATTATTTTACTATTTATATTACATTTTGCTTTATTAATTACATTACTAATTTACACACTTGCACAA
>JAQXPY010000072.1 GCA_029100885.1 Clostridiales bacterium
GGCTCAGTTTGGTAGAGCGCTGCGTTCGGGACGCAGAGGCCGCAAGTTCGAATCTTGTCACCTCGATATGGCCTTGTAGTCAAGCGGTCAAGACGTCGCCCTCTCACGGCGAAGGCCCGGGTTCGATTCCCGGCAAGGTCAGTTAAACCACGGTAATAATTACCGTGGTTTTTTTTCGTTATTCACAATAGAGGGATTATGATACAGTTGTTTGATTTCGCGGCTCAGGGAGATACCCAAACAGGAAGTACAGTAGTGATCAATGAGAAAGACCTGTATACCGTTTTACCGACGGTGTAAAATCCGGCGCACTGATCATAGGCTCGATTTACTGCGATTATTCGGATAACAAAAAGTATCCTGCAGATCAGAGCTTAGACAGCAATTCAGCCTTCTGTATATAAATAGGACTGCCGTATATGACATAAGTCATTCAATACGGCAGTCCTTCATTATTGCTGTTATTGCTATTATCGCTGTTGTTGTTTTTGATCCTCTACCCTCGGATGCAGTTCCATACAGCTTATTGTTTACTGTGCGGCGCCTTCGGAATCAAAGGTAACCGTCTGTCCCTCGATAGTATGAGTTCCTGTAAGCATAGCGCCCTTAGGTCCTCCCTCGTTAGGGTTGAGATAATATCTCTTGTTGTTGTAGATGATCCAGCCTGTCTGCATTACTCCCGTTGTAGGATCCATGTAATACCAGTTATAGCCGTCATTGAGCCAGCCCTTTACTGCAGCTCCGCTCTGATAATAGTACCATGCACCGTCATTTGTCTGCTTCCATCCCTGAAGCATAGTCTGTCCCGGACCGGATTTGCTGGATGATCCTCCGCCTGTGGAGCCGAGATTTACAACTCCGTCAACGAGATCGCCCCAGGTGTCATAGGAGGCGGTCTCCACATCCGCTATGTCGATGGAGCCTTCCGTTGCCCACTCACTCGGAGCAGTACGGGTATTGTCCCCGGCATTTCCCTTGATCCTTACAGCAAAGCCCTCAACATAAGCATCAGAATACTCGTCCGTTTTGGTTCCTGTATACTTCTTATTATATGAAGTAAGCGATACCGAGTTGCTGCTGGTGCTGCTGTGAACGTATCTCTGCTCTCCGCTCTGACTGATATAGGAAATGATATATTCACTCTGCGCTCCGCTCGGTCTGTTCCATGTCACCTTCTTGGCTTCAGTCATGCCCGCATCACCAAAGCTGATCTCAGGCGCCTCCCATCTGTAATACGGGTAAGCCTTGCACTTTACGGTCAGCATGGTCTTGTCATCCTCGACCGTCTTCTTGGTTATCTCTGTAATTCCGGTTCCCGTAACGGTGATCTCGTTTGCCGAAGGGAACTCATATCCATCCAGCGCCTCAAATGAGATCTCGTAGGTTCTCGGAGTCTTGTAGGCTGTGGAGTTGGAATTGAACTCCGAATAGCTGGTCAGCTCGTAGTTGGCATTTGCATCATTGAGCACGAATATCGGTGTAGTAATACCCGTGGAGATCGCTGTTTCCTCCTCAATACCGCAGCTGAAGGATACGCTTGTAATAGGTGTTGCGGCAAAAGCTCCGAACGAGAATGCCGCTGCCATGACAGCAGATGCTCCGAATATCTGTAAATACCTCTTTGTCATATCATTTTCCTTTCTTTTATCAAGACCTGATACCGGATATCCTTCCGGCCGATACGAAGATCATATCACGCACAGCCTGCTCTATGCTGTTGATCGTAAATGCATTATATATCAAAAACAGATTTCAAGTGTTAAGATTCTTTTACGGTTAGCCGTGGTTTTTTTTTACCTTTTCCTGACGAAATGCTTTTGTGCTCTCCGGTTGCTCAGAGCATATCAAAAATACTCAGCTGGTTCGTGTCCGGTATTCCCTTCAGCAGTCCCAGGGCTTTCAGCAGATCCGCCGTCGATTTATTGACCTTGGTTCTGGAAATAAACTCCTCTATACTCAGATAAGGTCCGTTCACAGTGTCCGCCTCTATGGATTCGGCCGCCACAGTTCCCAGCTTTCCTATGGAATTGAGAGAAGGCATCAGCTTTTTGTCTTCGGTGATGGTAAACTCCCTGGCCTTTGCCTTGAAAATATCTATAGGCGCAAATTCAATGCCCCTCGCCATCATTTCCTCAACTATCCTCATATCTCTGTACTGCAGCTTATCGTTGGCGGTCACTCCGTTTGCCTCGCTCATATATCTCCTGAGTTCATTGAGATTCTGTTTAAGCTTCGGGTACGAAACGCACATTTTTTCATAATCAAAGCCGTCACCCTTTACAGTAAAATACGCCGCATAATACTCCAGCGGATAATGGACCTTGTAATAGGCGATACGCAGCGACATCACCACATATGCGGCAGCATGGGCCTTAGGGAACATATACTTGATCGTATCACACGACCATATATACCACTCAGGTACACCGTGCTCACGCATCAGGGCACAGTATTCCTCATGATTCGCATCCTTCGGGAATTTTCCCTTTCTGACCAGCTCCATGATCTTGAAGGCCTTGCCGGGCTCAACGCCCTTGCCTATCAGATATATCATGATGTCGTCTCGGGTACAGATCGCAGTCTGAATGGTACAGGTGCCTTCGCTTATCAGCTTCTGAGCATTTCCGAGCCACACATCGGTACCATGTGCCAGACCCGCGATACGGACAAGATCCGAAACGTACTTCGGCTTTGCCTCCAGAAGCATCTGCATGGCAAAGTCTGTACCGAACTCCGGCACTCCCATGGTTCCGAGGGGAGTGCCTCCTATATCCTCAGGTGTGATCCCAAGAGCGGAGGTATTCTCAAACAGGGACATTATTTCCGGTGTGCCTACAATGATGTCCATCGGATCCAGCCCGGTGAGATCCTGCAGCATCCTTACCATCGAAGGATCATCCTTTCCGAGAATATCCAGCTTCAGCAGGTTATGATCGATACTGTGGTAATCCAGGTGAGTGGTCACCGGGTTTGTCATAACATTTGCCGGATGCTGTATCGGGGTAAAGGTATTTATTTCCTCTCCGTGAGGAAGAACCACTATTCCTCCCGGATGCTGTCCCGTTGTTCTTCTGACCTCGGTGCAGCCCAGAGCCAGTCTCTGTATCTCGGCTCTCCTCATTTTTTTAGGATTGCCGTCTGCATCAGGATGCTTTTCGTTATATCTCAGGACATAGCCGAAGGCTGTCTTTTCCTGTACAGTACCGATAGTGCCAGCCTTGTAGGTCTGTCCCTCTCCGAACAATACCTCCGTATAGGCATGAGCCTTAGGCTGATAATCCCCGGCAAAGTTCAGGTCTATATCAGGCTCCTTATCTCCCTTAAAGCCGAGAAAGGTCTCAAAAGGAATATCGAAGCCGTCCTTGATCAAAGGAGTACCGCACACGGGACAATCCATATCCGGCAGATCACAGCCGGAATAATCCTTGAATTTCTGCACTGTTTCAGAATCGAAGTCCACATAATGGCACTTCGGACACCGGTAATGAGGCGGAAGCGGATTCACCTCGGATATCCCTCCGAAGGTAGCTGCAAGAGATGAGCCTACAGAGCCTCTGGAGCCCACAAGATAGCCGTGCTCTACCGAATCCTGCACAAGTCTCTTGGCTATGATGTACATTACAGAATAACCGTTGCTGATGATGGAATGGAGCTCCTTGTCCAGTCTGGTTCTGACTATTTCCGGTATATCGTCTCCGTACATCCTTCTTGCGGTCTCATAGCAGGCGGATTCCAGCTCCTTATCGGAGTTTTCGATTACAGGCGGACATTTATCCGGTCTTACCGGAGCTATCCTTTCGCACATATCGCAGATCAGGTTCGGAGCATCGATCACGACCTTCTGCGCAGTTTCCTGCCCCAAAAAATCAAACTCCTCCAGCATCTCTTCAGTAGTCCGCAGATACAGCTCCTCACTGTATTTTTCTTCGTCGAATCTCCTGCCCTTGGAATCCAATTCAAAGAACTTGATCAGCTTTCTGTATATTGCTTCTCCCTTATTGGCAAAATGGACATTGCCTGTGGCCGCTACCGGCCTTCCGAGTCTCTCTCCGATGGAAATGATCTTCCTTGCTGCATTTCTCAGATCCTCCATGCTCTCTACAGGAGAGGAATCATCGTTTATCAGATATCCGAGACCGGACGGGGGCATGATCTCAAAATAATCATAGAACTCTGCCATCTGCATAAGCTCCTTGTCCCCTACTCCTCTGAGTACGGCATCATACAGCTCACCGTCTTCGTTTCCCGAACCTATCAGCAGTCCGTCTCTCATCCGGTCCACCAGTGACTTTGGCATTCTGGGTTCGCCGTGATAGTAGTCCATGTGAGACGCAGATACCAGCCTGTACATGTTTGTACGTCCGAGATCGTTTTTTGCTATGATACTGAAGGCATTTGGATGCAGCTTTTTGATGGTCTCCATATCCATCTCATCCGCCTCATACAGCTCATCCAGATCATTTATCCCCCGCTCCTTAAGCATTTTGCAGAAGGCTAAAAATATCCCTGCGGTCGCTTCCGCATCATCTACGGCGCGATGGTGGGTCAGCAGGGAAACGCCCAGCTCCTTGGCCACATTGTCAAGCTTGTTTCTGAACAGCTTCTTCAGCAGCATATGCGAGAGACCTACTGTATCTACCACGGAAGGATCGAATTCCATTCCCAAAAGTCCCGCATAATGCTTTACAAAACCTACGTCGAACATGGCGTTATGTCCGACAACAGGAATATCTCCGTCTCCGATGAATTTTAAGAACTCCGGAATCCAGTGTCTGTAATTTCCCTTGCCTCTGACCTGATCGTCAGTGATCGTTGTAAGCTCGGTGATTCTTTCCGGAATATGCCTCTCAGGATCGATAAATTCCGAAAAACGGTCTGTTATGATTCCGTTTCTGATCTTGACCGCTCCTATCTCAATGATATTGTCCTTTTCCATCGAAAAGCCCGTAGTCTCTATATCAAAAACGACAAATTCTCCGTCCAGCCTCTGCCCTCTCGGACTTCGGACAGCATTTTTATCATCATCTATAAGGCTGCCGGTAAGTCCGTAGATCAGCTTGAGCTTCGATCCCTTTGACAGGGAATGGGACGCCGTAGGAAAGACCTGAACCGAATTGGTATCGGTAATGGCGAGAGCCTTCCAGCCCCATTTCTCAGCAAGACTTATGTATTCCGAAATATCTCCTATTCCGTCCATATCACTCATCTTGGTGTGAAGATTGAGCTCTATTCTCTTTTTTCCCTCATGATCATCGGATCTTACAGCCGTAGGATCGTCTGTTTTCTTGATGTTCCTGATCCTGTCAATAATGAGCTCCGGATTCCACTGATTGGGCGGTGTGACAGTTCCGCTGAGCATAACATACTTTCCGTCCTTCAGCTTTCCCTCCAGCTCATTCTTGCTGTTTTCATCACAGTTCAGCTTGCAGGATACCGAATCAGTTCCGTCTGTCAGATTGAACTTGATTATATATTTTTCGTTCCTTGTCTTTATCAGCTCCGGAGAGAATATCCTGCCGGATATCACTACCTCTCCCATTCCCTCTTCAAGAGAAGAAATGCTTAAGGGCTCTCCCTTAAAATCATATCCGTATATAACATCGGGGTTGTTGGATTTTTTGTCCTGCTTAGGTGTCCATTTATTGTCGGAACGCTTAAAGCCCTGCTGCCCCGGTCTTTTTCCGCTCATATCTCCGCTTCCGGAACCGTTCTGTCTGCCTGCAGCCGGGACCTTGCTTCCTGTCTGGTTTCTGTCAGACGCTGTTGTGCTTTGTCCCGCGCCTCCTGCAGCCGAAGCTTTATTTGTTGCGGTCACATGGATAGTGACCCTGATATTCTTTCCCTCGAAGATCTTTTCTCTGATAGCGGCTTCGGCAGAGTATACCGTGCTTCTCGGGATCTCCTCCTTATTCACCACATAGACAGCAAGGGAACTCCTGTCTGCCGGTACACAAATCTTTGTGACCTCGGCATTCTTCATGAGTTCCCTGTCTGTCAGATCCATATCCAGATTTACAAATACATCCGAAAACCTGTTGTTCATATTTTTGCCATCTTCTTATTGCTGCTTTCTGATGCTCCGCATTAACTATTCAGCTCCGCCGACAGCGTTCGCAAAGACATCCAGTTCTTCTCTGAAGGCATCCAGCAGTCCTTCCTCCGGAACCCGCCTGATTATCTCGCCCTTTCTGATGATGAGTCCTTCTCCGTTTCCTCCGCATATACCAAGCTCTGCCTCTCTGGCTTCACCCGGTCCGTTGACAACGCAGCCCATGCATGCGACCTTCATACTGAGTCCCGCATATTTCGGCTCCTGTGTCAGTCTGTTCACTCTCTCCGCAAGTCCCACCAGATCAATGCTCGTCCTTCCGCAGGTCGGACAGCTTACCACCTCAATGCCCCCCGATCTGAGACCCAGTGTCTTAAGTATCTGATAAGCCGTTCTGACCTCTTCAACCGGGTCGCCTGTCAGGCTCACACGTATCGTATCCCCGATACCTTCATGCAGGATAATTCCCAGTCCCACCGAGGACTTGATATTGCCCGACCAGATCGTGCCTGCCTCTGTGATCCCCACATGCAGAGGATGATCCGTTCTTTCCCTGATCAGCTCATGTGCTCTGACACACATCATGACATCCGAGGATTTGATGCTGATAACAATATTGCCGTAACCCATCTCCTCGATCATACGAACCTTATCGAGAGCCGAATCAGTTATTCCCTCCGCAGTCACATGTCCTCCGTATTTTTCAATAAGCTCCTTTTCCAGAGAGCCGGAATTGACACCTACCCGGATAGGTATATTTCTCCCTGCAGCAGCCCTGACCACGGTCTCAAGCCTGTCCCTGCCTCCGATGTTGCCCGGATTAATCCTGATCTTATCTGCTCCGTTTTCTATTGATGCCACGGCAAGCCTGTAATCAAAATGAATATCCGCCACCAGCGGTATATGTATTCTCTTTTTTATTTCTCTGAGGGCAAGAGCAGCCTCCATATCCGGAACTGCCACACGTATGATCTCGCAGCCTGCCGCCTCCAGTCTCAGTATCTGCTCTGTGACAGCTTCAACATCAGAGGTTCGCACATTGCACATGGACTGTACCGCAATGGGATTGTCAGCTCCTATCCTGACCTTGCCTATTTTTACCTCGTGTGTCTTCATACGCATAACCGTATTACTCCTTTTTGTTTTTCTTCACGAAACGAAACTGTAATATCAGCTGAATATCAGCAGTGATATGTCATTTGTCATTATAAATACCATAAGAGCCAGAAGCAGCAGCATTCCCACAGTATGGATCCGTGCTTCAAGCTCCTTCGGTACAGCTCTTCGAGTCAGAAGCTCTATCAGTATAAACAGAAGTCTTCCCCCGTCCAGCGCAGGCAGAGGCAGCAGGTTCATGGCACCGAGAGAAACGGATATCAGTATCATCATATCAAAAAGAGTCAGAGCTGCCGCTGCCGCACCGTGATCGGATGCCTCATCCACCGATTCATCCATAACAGCCACCATTCTGACCGGTCCCATCACATCCCTTCGTCCGACCTTTCCTCCTGCCAGCATTTTCAGGGATTCCGCCACAGTCCTTAAGCCGTACCTGACGTTATAAATACTGCACAGCAGTGCGTCCGCCGCGCCTTCTGTTTTCCTGTAGGCTAACGAATAGGCAAAGCCTATCCTTTTTGAATCCGTATCGCTGCTGTAACGCGGCACCACAGACGCAGCCTTCTTTTTCATGTTATCGGAAGCATCTCTGTAATATACAACAAATTCCTGCTCCGACTCGGCAGCCTCCCGATGAAGAGCAGTAAACAGATTGATATCTCTGGCGGTTTCTATAACAGCCCTGTCCTGCCCGGCAGACATGGCATATATCATGTCTCCTGCCTCAATACCCGCTTCCGCTGCCGGCATATTCGGTGTCACCTCTGTAATGACAGGCTTATCAAAGCCGACTGTACCGGTAATAACGAGAG
>JAQXPY010000073.1 GCA_029100885.1 Clostridiales bacterium
GCATTTAAACAGGGCCGAATACATCGAATCATCCGCCGCCCCCAGTATCTCAAGCACGTTTTCGTACGTCAGTATGTCGCCGTAATGATATGCCAGACATTGATCAAGCAGGCTGAGAGCGTCTCTCATAGAGCCGTCGGCAGCCTCCGCAATATGCTCCAGTGCCTTGTCCTCTACCCTTGTGTTCTCACTTGCGGTTATCTCCTTCAGATGCCCGAAAATGCTGCTTCTGCTCATCCTGCGGAAATCGTACCTCTGGCATCTGCTCAGCACCGTTGCCGGAACCTTCTGAGGGTCTGTCGTTGCCAGAATAAAGATCACATATGACGGCGGCTCCTCCAGTGTCTTGAGCAGCGCATTGAATGCTCCGGTCGAGAGCATATGCACCTCGTCAATGATATATACCTTATACCTTCCGGTGACCGGAGGGTATTCGACCTGATCCCTGATATCACGTATGTTGTCAACACCGTTATTGGATGCGGCGTCGATCTCAAAAACATTCATGGCTCTGCCTGTCGAGATCGCCCTGCACACCTCGCATTCGTTGCAGGGACTGCCGTCATGCTCTGCGGCATTGGGACAGTTTACCGCCCTGGCAAATATCTTTGCCGCCGAGGTCTTTCCGGTTCCCCTGGTACCGCAAAAGAGATAGGCATGACCTATCCTCCCTGCTTTTATCTGGTTTTTCAGCGTCGTAACAACAGCCTCCTGGCCAACCATCCCGTCAAATGAGGCAGGACGCCATTTGCGATAGAGCGCCTGATATGACATATGCTTATCCCTTATATTATTTTGATAAACTTATCACTGAAATATCGATATATGTATCTCTCCGGTCTGTTCACCGCCTGACGGATCTCATCCGAAAGAGACTGCCGGGCAGACTCTCTTTATTTTTCCGCCCGAAAAAAGTATACCATACTAAATCTCCTCTGTCAGCCTGAGGATCTCCTGTCTCAGGCTGTCTCCCCTCTCCTTCAGGAGCAGCAGCCTGTTGTAATGATAATAGTCCTCGTTTCCGCATTCGTTTACGAATTTGAGGCTGTAGTAGCCGGAGTTGAGTTCAGAAAGAAAGATCACCATCTCCTGTCCCTGCGGGAAGGTCTCGTTCAATGCCCTGAACACATTTGTAAGATGCTCCCCTGTGAGAGCTATTGCCTGCTGGCGCTCTTCTTCTCTTTCTGCAAACCATTTTTTTGCATATGCAAATGACATCCTTGGATCGGCACCCTGCTCCTCCTCATGCTCTCTGAGGGCATTATTGAGCTCCTTAAGGATTTTTTCGGTTCTGATCCCGTCTCTTTCTTCCTCGTAGGAGAGCATTCCCGATCTTTTAAGCTGCTCCCTCCGGTCAGAATGGAAGCTGATGATATCGCCAAGAACCTTTGAGGTTCTGACTGCTCCGCGGTCTGACGGCTGTGCAAGCAGCTCCTTCAGCCTCCGGCCTGTTTCCTTAAGCAGGCTCAGGCATTTCTCCGCGGCTGCCTTATCATCTCTGTATGCCTTAAATTCGGTACCCAGACTGTCTGTCAGCAGACTGATAAAGGACAGCTTTTCATCAAACGGTGCGTTTCTTAAGGTGCTGTCAGGCGATGCCTTTCCGGACAGGATCTCAGGTATCCTGAAAAAGCTCTCGTATTTTCTGTACAGCTCATAGTATATCGCAAAATCCTCCGATATCTCCGGATCCTGCAGATACTGTCCCATCAGAGCCTCTCCCACAGGCAGCTTCAGAGCCTCATAGGTCTTGATCGCATCGGACAGATCCTCCCAGCCCCTCGCCGTAACAAAGCTCTTGCGGTCCGTATCGGCATGAATACGATAGAACCTGTCCTTGTGTATCTCAAGATATGCCAGAATTGCTCCGTGCAGCTTTGACCTGTATGCATATTCCTTAAAGGCCTGAAGATCGGCGTCAATGTCGATCCTCCTCAATCTGTCAAGAGTAACTATATCGAACTCCCTGACCGACTGGTTATACTCGGGAGGATTTCCGGCTGTCACGATAATAAAGCTATCCGGCACCTTGTGGGTTCCGAAGGTCTTGTACTGCAGAAACTGCAGCATCGTAGGCGCCAGCGTCTCCGATACACAGTTGATCTCATCCAGAAACAGTATGCCCTCCCTGACTCCAGACAGCTCTATCTGCTCATATACGGCGGCAATTATCTCGCTCATCGTATATTCCGTCACCGCATGCTCCTCGCCTCCGAAGCTTCTGTGTACGATACCCGGCAGACCTATGGCAGACTGTCTGGTATGATGTGTAATGGTATAGGAGACCAGATTGATCTTAAGCTCCTTCGCGATCTGCTCCATAACGGCCGTCTTGCCTATTCCCGGAGGTCCCATGAGCAGCACAGGTCTCTGATGCTCGACAGGAATCCTCGGCATACCGTTCTCGTCCTTGGCAAGATATGCTCTGACAATATTTTTGAGTTCTTCCTTGGCTTCTCTTATATTCATTTATTTATTCCTTATCTCCGTTCAGGTACAATGTATATGCCCAATCCGGTATTCCCTCGCTTTCGCTGTCCTCATCCGAAAACAGTACAAAGGCTGTTTCCCACGGATAAGGTCTTTCCGGAAATGTGCCGTACCCGTCCGTAAAATACATCATTCCCTTAAGATTTCTGATCCTTCCCTGCTTTTCAAGCTCGCTTACACGCCTGAATACCGGTCTGAAATCAGTTCCGAAGCCGCCTCTGATACTGAAGCCCCCGGCATATTTTTTCAGCTCCTCCGGTCCCGATAGGAATATCTCCTCCTGAATCTGATCGTCGCATTCGATGATCAGTATCTCAGAGCGCCTGAAAAAGCTTTCCTGTCTCATCAGAATATCCGCCGTCTCGTTCAGGAATCTCTGCACGAGGCTGTCCTGACAGGAGGCGCTTGTGTCTATCGCTATCACAAGACTTCTGATCTTTTTCGATTCCCGGTACTCGTTTTCCTCTATCAGAGGAATGTTTCCGTACAGCTCCATTCCGTATTGGTAAAAGCCGTAATCAAAGGAATCCGGATCCGTCCTCATCTCTTCGTGAAGGGTACTGAACCGTCTGAGAAAGGACTTGAAGCTCTTTCTCCGTTTCTGAACAAATCTGAGCGTTCTCAGCAGACTTCCGTATTCGTCTGAAGCCTCGCTGCCTATGGCCTCCATCTCCGCCTTGATCCTGTCGGCATTTTTCTTCCACTTATCCTCCAGCTCCTTGGGAAGTCGAGAGGTCTTTACACTGTCCGGCGGCCTGTCATCATTTTGCAGATCGCCATCAGTTTCCGGATCGCTGCTTTCCTGTCCCTCAGGCGGAGGCTGCTGCTGCGGATCGCTGCCGTCATCTCCGCCGTCATCCTCATCGTTCATCCTGGACCAGAAGTTGTGATCGTCCTTTGTGAATTCATCCTTAAGACGACAGTATTCCTCATATTCCGGAGGATTCTCCGTAAAATACACATACAGCCTTTCGGCGGTCAGGATCCTCACCTCATCCTTCAGCTTTTCATACCAGCAGTCCCTGAAATCCGAATGCGTACGAAGCACTGCGCTGTATTCCATGGTGTCCAGCACCGATTCCGTACAGATATCGGCGCACAGATCAAAAAGCTCCCCGTCCTCATGCGCGGACGAAGCAAACATATGCCTGAAAATACAGTGCAGCAGCATATGCACATACAGCCTGTTCAGGTATCTGGGATGATTAAGGTACAGCCGCATCAGAAATTCGGGATTAAAACGTATGCTTACCGCATCTGTTCCCACCGTCCTGGTGGACAGATCTAATGTATATTTCAGGCTGTCCAGCGCGGAGCCCATAAATCTCATAGACAGATACAGCTCTGTTCTGGATGCATTCAGTATTCTGTTTCCAAGGTCTTCAAGCTTCTGTTTCTGACTCATTTTCTTATATATCGAAGTCATCCAGACTAAATACCGTGCCCGCTGCCGGGCTGAAAGTCCGTCTCCTGTATTCCATCAGCTGCCCGGCGGCCTCAGGCAGCTTCCTTTCGCCTGCAAGCCTCAGGGCAAGATCTGTTTTTTCCTCGCTTATCAGTTCTTCCCTTATCAGCAGCTCCAGCCAGCCCGGGTTCTCCGGAAGAAATGCCATTCTCAGCACATCGTCGATCTTGCTTTTAATATGATCTCTGTAGACCGCCGCCGCCTTTTCGCCAAGACCTGCCGGATACATCAGCCTGCTCATGGCTATTTCCGCCGATATCTCCGGAAAATCTCCCGACAGTGCCCTCCTGAACATGCTGTCATATTCGGCAGTTCTGATCCCGTCCTTTCTGACACATTCTCTGTAGCTGAAGCCGGAGCCCTCTATCCTGATATGAAAGGTCTGGGCTCTCGTATCCTCGATCATATTGCTGTTGTAATCGGGAAATATGAGCTGCAGACTGCTGTCCGGAAAGTGAAACAATACCCTCAGCTTTCTGTCGCTGTCCTCTAACAGTCTTCTGACAAGCTCGTACCTGTTTTCTGTCATATATATCTCAATATCACTTATTCCGGCGCTGGTGCGTATGGCTCCGTCATAATAATCCTCTACCCCGTCGTACAGGCTGACAGATCTTAAGCTGCTGCAGAAATAAAAGGAAAATGCCCTTATCTGCTTAATGCCTCTCGGAAGAGCGACGCTGCGAAGCTCCCTGCAGCTGTCGTTAAAGGCGTTTTTTCCGATGGACAGCACAGGAAGTCCGTCGATATATTCCGGCACCGTCAGCTTTTTTGCATTTCCCTCAAAGCCTGTTATCTCGATGCCTTCCCTTCCGTATAATGTGATCTTTTCATATAAAAACGGCATACCTCAACCCCATCAAAACCGCATAGACCTGCTGTATTTTTCTGTATCTTATGCTTGAAGTAATCTCCGCTTCGGGATACAATACCTCCGAAAGCAGAGGGAAAAATATTGAAAAAGCTGACTCAGGAAGAAAAATTCATGCGTGCCGCCATCAGAGAAGCAAAAAAGGCCTATGCCCTGAATGAGGTGCCTATAGGCTGCGTAGTGGTACGTGACGGAAGGATCATTGCCCGCGGATACAACCGACGTGTCGTTGACGGCAGTGTATTATCTCATGCCGAGATCCTCGCCGTTAAGAAGGCCTGCCGCCGGACCGGCGACTGGAGACTGGAGGAATGCGAGCTGTATGTCACTCTCGAGCCCTGCCCGATGTGTGCCGGAGCCATAGTTCAGGCCCGCATACCCAGGGTATACATAGGCTGTATGAATCCCAAGGCAGGCTGCGCCGGCTCAGTGATGGATATGTTTCACCAGCCGGGGCTGAATCATCGTGTGGATACCGTCACCGGCATCCTCGGAGAGGAATGCAGCGATATGATGAAGCAGTTCTTCCGTGATCTGAGGACAGCGCATCCCAAAAAGATAAAATACAGCCCTGCGGATCCTCAGTCGACCCCTCTCAGCTCCACGCTGTCCACATAAGGCGCAACTATATCTCTGTATCTTTCCATTTCCTCTCTGGAAGGAGAATAAAAGCCCCTGTCTCTGCACAGGACATTTTCTCCGTCCTTGAAGCACTGCAGATAGTACTTCTTCGCGCCCTTAATGTATTCTCCTATCTCGCGGAAATCCTCCTCTGTATGCAGACCGCCCACCACTGTAGTCCTGAACTCATAGTGGACCGATATGTACCTTTGTATCAGAAAATCCTTGCACTGAGCAATGTTATCAAGCATTTCACCGTTCACGCCGATCCCTGCCATTCTCGAATATCCCGAAGGGCCTGCCTTGATATCCATCGCCACATAATCCACCAGACCCTCGCACAGCAGCTCATCCAGCATAGGAAGGTTCGTTCCGTTCGTATCCAGCTTCACATCCAGACCGTAATATCCCTTGATATGCCTTATGAAATCCGGAAGATCCCTTTGCATCGTAGGCTCTCCTCCGGTAATGGCGACTCCCTCCAGTGTGGCTTTTCTCTTTTCAAGAAATGCAAAGAATTCCTCCTCCGTCATAAACTCCGGAGCAAAGCCCGGAAGCAGCTCCGAGTTATGACAGAAGGGACATCTGAAATTACAGCCTCCGGTAAATACCGTACATGCGACATGTCCCGGATAATCCAGCAGGGTTGTTTTCATAAGACCGCTTATTTTCATTTTGCGCTTCCTCTTGTTTCAGGCTGAGCTCCTGCTCAGCTGTTCAATATCTATCCTTAAGACCGGGCTCCGCAATGCCCATTGTTAAAACCCGGTTCTGCCTGACGCTTATGTATTTCATTCCGAAAGCAGTATATCACTCAGCTCTGAAAACTGCTCCAGACTCAGCTTTTCACCTCTTATATCCGCTCTGAGGCCCATCCGCTCCAGTGCCGACGCCGTCCTCTCCCTGTCTGCTCCGATCACTGAGCTGTTTGAAAGTGCATTGACCAGAGTTTTCCTGCGCTGGGCAAAGGCAGCTCTTATAAGACCGAACATATGCTCCTTATCCCCCGGCTTTACCGCAGGTTCCTCACGCAGTCTCAGACATATCACCGCCGAATCCACATTAGGCCTTGGAATAAAGCAGTTTGACGGAACCCTGGACAGTATCCTCGACTCTGCGTAATATCCTACTGCCAGCGACAGCGCTCCGTAATCCGGACTGCCCGCCTCTGCCTGCATTCTGTCGGCGACCTCCTTCTGTACCATCACAGTAATAGACTCTATATTCACGCTGCACTCTAAAAGCTGCATTATTATAGGCGTGGTGATATAGTAAGGAAGATTGGCTGCCACCTTTATGCGTTTTCCGGCAAGTCCCCTGTCCTGTACCAGTCTCTGAAGATCCACCTTGAGGATATCCTCGTTAATTACCTCATAATTGTCATACTCCCGAAGGTTTTCCTCCAGTATAGGCAGCATATCCCTGTCTATCTCAACTGCAATGACTCTTCCGGCATACGAACACAGAGCCTGTGTAAGAGTACCTATACCCGGTCCTATCTCCAGCACTGTATCCTCTTTTCCGATATTTGAACCCTCAATGATCCTGTTGAGAACTCTTCTGTCTATCAGAAAATTCTGTCCGTATCTTTTCTTGGCACTGATACCGTGCTCCTTTAAAAAGCTTATGGTGTTGTGTGCTTCTATCAGATCATGCATTTTAAATTCCTATGTAAAAAAATACGCCGAGGTTATTCATGGCACATGAGAGCTTCTGTTTAGTGCTGCTGTATTCCTACCCTGACACGGTTCACAGATTCCCATCGCATGAGACCCCGACGCAAAAAACAGTATATTAAACGAAGGCGGCTTTGTCAACGATTCCGTAAAATCTGCATGCATTCTCCCATGTTGCCTGTTCGATATACTCTCTCGGCAGTCCCTTGATCTCGGCGATTCTGTCGCACACATAGCTCAGATATACCGAAGAATTGCGCTCACGGTTCTTTCTGATCGGAACAGGAGTAAGGTACGGACAGTCTGTTTCCAGCAGTATCCTGTCCAGAGGCATGAATTCGACGGTCTTCGTCAGCTTTTTCTGCCCCTCATATGTCAGAACTCCGCCTATGCCCAGATAAAAGCCCATATCCAGATATGCTGCCGCGGTTTCCTTGCTGTATGAATAACAATGTATCACTGCATTTTTGAGACCCCTTTGCTTTGCCTCCTTCATGATCTCCATCGTATCCTCCGAGGCATTCCTCGAATGGATCACGACCGGCTTTTCCAGCTCAAGTGCCAGCTCCAGCTGCCTTAAAAACCAGTATTTCTGGGTCTCCTTATCAGGCTTATCCTCATAGATGTCATATCCGTGATAATCCAGACCGATCTCTCCTATAGCCGCCGTCCTGCTGTCCGCGGCCAGCTCCTTAAGCTCGGCAAAGGTCTCTTCATTAAGCTCAGAGACCTCATCGGGATGCACTCCCGCCGCCGCAATGACAAAGTCATATCTGCGGGCAAGCATAACACTGTCTCTTGCTCCCTTAAGAGTCGAGCCGATATTGCATATCCTGCCTACCCCGCCGTCCCGAAGCCCGGTGATCACGATATCTCTGTCCTGATCATATGCTTCGTCATCATAATGTGTATGTGTATCAAATATCATTTATTCTAACCTTTTAACTATTTCTCTGCTATCTGTTTGCAAAGTACACCATCAGATAGAACAGTATAAGATGCGCCGGATAAGCAATATAGAAAAAGTATTTCATAGGCATGTCCCCGCGCTTTCCGTTATAAAACCTGATAAACAGAAAGGCCAGTGCCTCAATACCGCAGTAGGTATAGCTCTCTGCGGCACAGATCAGCGCCCCGGCCATAAGCTGGGCGTTTCTGTCCGACCTGAACAGATACATTACCGCGATCAACGCCACTCCGACAGCTCCGTAATCACACTTAAGGAAATAGGCCGCCCCGCAAAATACCGATGCCGTCAGCATCTGGACCAGCACATGCTTCTTTTTCAGTCTGTCCATACAGCCTATGGCACAGGCTCCCAGCAGCAGCGTGAACATCGTATTCTGATACTCCGGGTACCACATTCGAAATTTTATTGCCAGATCAAAGGGCACCTCGCTGATCACCGCAAACAGCGCCAGTCTGAGGATATATCTCCTTAAGTTTTTCGTATGCAGGCATCCCTCTGCTATAAGAAACGCAACAATAGGAAATGCCAGCCTGCCCATATATCTGAGAATGTTTGCTGCCAGGTACCATCTCTGCCCTACCGGTGTCTCCAGCGCCAGGTTCCAGTAGATGGGATTCTGTCCGTACAGCACCCCGTTTTCAATAAGTACAAAACCGATATGATCGCACAGCATAAGGAGAAAGGCAATCAACTTTAATTGATTGCCTGTAAATCCCGCCAAACGCCTTTTATTGAATTTTAACTTGATTGATTTTACTGCCATCGATACGTATTGAACTTCATGTCAGAAGCTTAACCGATCTCGCTTCCCGATCCGATGCCGGTATTGTCAGGCGTCATAAGAGAAACCATCTCTCCGTCCTCGGATTCGGCTGCCACTATCATGCCCTGTGAAAGCTCACCTGCGATCCTTCTCGGCTCCAGATTGCATACTACCATGACTTTTTTTCCAACCATATCCTCAGGCCTGTACCATTTTTTAATTCCTGATACAACGGTACGGATCTCACTTCCGAGCCTGATGGTCTCCTTGAGAAGCTTTTTGGATTTTGGAACCTCCTCACAGGCGATCACCTCTCCGACTCTGAATTCGAGTCTGGCAAAATCATCAAAGGTCACATTCGGCTTGTGTGAAAGCGGTTTGCACTCTGCTGCGTCAGCACCGGTGACGTCAGAAGCGCCGGAGGTCTTCTGAATCTTTTCCTCTGCCGCATTATCCGCTGCCTTTTCCTCTTCCTTCAGCTTATTGAAGCCGGCTATCTCACCTAACTTTTCAGCATCCATTCTCGCAAATAGTATCTCCGGTTTTTCCGTCACCTTGTTTCCGTTAGGATAGAGACCGAAGGTATCCATTTCCTCATAGGCTCTCTTTTCCGTGTTGAGCTCGGACAGGATCCTTTCCGCTGTTGACGGCATAAAGCTTGACAGCAGTGAAGCACCGATGGTAATTCCCTCGGTAAGATTGTAAAGCACTGTTTTCAGCCTGTCCTTTTTGCTCTCGTCCTTGGCCAGCGCCCACGGCATCGTCTCGTCAATATACTTGTTGCATCTTCTGAAAATATTGAATATCGCTGTGATGGCATCGGCCACTCTCAGCTCATTCATCCTGCTGTCCGCCTGCTCGACACAATTAAGAACGGTATCGATCAGATCCTCGTCGATCTCCTCATGGGCATCATTGTTCTCGACAACGCCCTCGAAATACTTGTTTGTCATGGATATTGTCCTCGACACAAGGTTTCCGAGGATATTTGCAAGATCCGAGTTGAACCTCTCCAGCATGAGCTCCCAGCTAATGCTTCCGTCGTTGTCAAACGGCATCTCATGAAGCACAAAATATCTGACCGCATCAACACCGAAAACATCTGTCAGCGTATCGGCATAAAGAACATTTCCCTTTGACTTTGACATCTTTCCGTCTGCCATGAGCAGCCACGGATGACCGAATACCTGCTTCGGAAGAGGAAGTCCCAGTGACATGAGGAATATCGGCCAGTAGATCGTATGGAATCTGATGATATCCTTTCCGATAAGATGAAGATCCGCAGGCCAGTATTTTTCAAAGGCTCCGGCTTCTGCTTTGCCAGGCTCACCGCAGCCGTACTTTCCTCCTGCATATGCCGCTGCCTCCTCCTCGGGAAGCCCTGCGATATTATAGCCAAGACCGTTAGTATAATTTGTCAGGGCATCGAGCCATACATATACCACGTGATCCGGATCAAAATCCACCGGAATGCCCCATTTGAAGGAGGTCCTGGAAACGCAGAGATCCTGGAGTCCCGGAAGAAGGAAATTGTTCATCATTTCGTTCTTTCTGGATACCGGCTGAATGAACTCCGGATGAGTGTTGATATGCTCGATAAGTCTGTCGGCATATTTGCTCATTTTAAAGAAATAGGCTTCCTCTCTGGCCTTCTTTACAGGTCTTCCGCAGTCCGGACAGCAGCCGTCCTTAAGCTGGGAATCGGTCCAGAAGGACTCACAAGGAGTACAGTACCAGCCCTCGTAATATCCCTTATAGATATCGCCCTGATCGTACATCCTTTTGAACATTGCCTGAACCTGCTTCTCGTGGAAGCTGTCGGTGGTCCTGATAAATTTGTCATAGGATGTATTCATCAGATCCCAGATCTCCCTGATCTGGGAGGATACTCCGTCAACAAATTCCTTCGGGGTGACCCCTGCCGCCGCTGCCTTATCCTCGATCTTCTGACCGTGCTCATCTGTTCCGGTCATGAATCTCACATCGTAGCCCTGCTCTCTCTTATATCTGGCAATGGCATCCGCAAGGACGATCTCATATGTATTTCCTATGTGCGGCTTGCCGGATGTATACGCAATAGCCGTAGTAATATAGTAAGGTTTATTCTCTGCAGTCTTCCTCATATGCACATCTCCGAAAAAAATCTCTGAATACGTCAGCCGATCTCACTCATCTCAAAGGTTCCCTTGTCCTCGCCGCCTACGGTTATCTGAAGGCTGCTGAGACCAAGATTGTCAATGAATGTATTAGCGATTCCTCTGAGTACCGTTTCCTCGTCTCTTGTACTGTAAATACTCAGCTTATCCAGTGTGATATGACCGACATTGTCACCGTCAACAGTAAAGTTCGTTACCTTTGTACCTGCCTTGAACGCACCGTTCTTTGTCATGGACTCGATCAGAGTATCCGCATTGCACTCATCTACCGCATCAAAATCCTGCTGGAGTCCCATGTCCGTCTGACGGTAGATGATGATAAGTGTCTTGTTTTCCTCCTCCGGCGAAGCTGCCACCGGACGCTTTCCTTCCGGATAAACAGAATAATCCACCGCAGTTGTCTCCATGGCTCCCGGTCCTCCGTGCTCGCCTGTTTCGGCGTTTTCTGGAATTACATACTTGCTTGTCTCCGGAAGAGTCCAGGACTCGCTTGTCTCCTGAGAAATGGTAGCACCCTCCGGAATAAACTGTGTCTCCTCATTCTTGATAGTTGACGGTGTACATCCTGTAATAATTGCAGCTGCTGTTCCAAGCAGCACAAAATTTAATAGCTTTTTCAATTTCCGCTTCCTCCATAAAGACTATTCTGTTAATAATACCACATTACCGAACTGAAATTTATTAATTTTCTTTAACGATTGAACCCGGTTGAACGCTTCCTTTTGCGGCCGGATCCGGCTGTGCGCTTTGTTGTATGACCCGATTCGGCTGTATGCTTTTTTGTATTGACTTTATGCTTCTTCTTCCCTTTGAAGAGCATTGTACACATCTCTTTTGGAAATACCGCGATCCGCCGCCACTGCCTTCATTGCGGCCTTGCTGTCCATTCCCCTTGCCAGATAGATCTCCATATGCTCCTTCAGACCGAGCTCCTCGAAGGCTGCCTGTCTTTCCTGAGCCAGCTCATTTTCGTCCCTGCCCTCGATAACGATCACATATTCTCCCCTCGGCTCATGCATCACGGCCTCTCCGAGAGTCATCCTCAGGACCTCCTCATGCTTCTTCGTCATTTCGCGGCACAATGCTGCCCTTCTGTCTTTTCCGAACAAGCCGCATAGCTCTGAAAGGGTATCCTTCAGGTGATGGGGAGCCTCGTACAGTACGATGGTCCCTGTCTCGTCCCTAAGCCTTTCCAGTACCTTCTGCCTGTCCCTTTTCTTTGCCTTCGGAGGAAGAAATCCCTCAAATACAAATCTTCTGACAGTAAAGCCGCACAATGTCAGGGCGGTGATGACCGCAGACGGTCCGGGTACAGAGCACACCTCGATTCCTGCCTCACAGCATTTGCTGACCAGCACCTCTCCGGGATCTGATATGCAGGGTGTTCCTGCGTCAGTGATTATCGCAATATTTTTGCCGTCCAGAAGCTTTTCCACCAGCTCGTCGGCCTTTTCAAAGCGGTTGTATTCATGATAGCTCGTCATAGGCGTCCTGATATCAAAATGATTCAGAAGTCTGACGGAGTTCCTTGTATCCTCGGCGGCTATCAGATCCGCATTCTTCAGGACCTCGACTGCTCTGGGTGACATATCCCCGAGATTTCCTATCGGAGTGGCCGTAACATACAGCTTTCCGCTCTGCTTACCTTCCATTTTCAATACCCGTAAATGTCAATGATCTCATCGGAATATACGCCCTCCGACTTGTATACCACTATCGGCTTTTCAAAACGGCATTCCGGTCTCCCGTCTTTGACAGCCTCTATAAGTATCATATTCGCTTCCCTGTCAATAAAAGGATATACCGGCTTTATCCGCTTCGGCTCAAGCCTAACTGCCTTAAGCTCCGTAATGATCTCCGGCAGTCTCAGAGGCCTGTGGACCATATAAAACCTTCCTCCGCTCCGAAGCAGCACAGACGCGGCTCTGCATACATCTGAAAGCGAGCATTTTACCTCGTGTCTGGCTATTGCCTTACTGTCGTCCGGGTTTCTGAGACCATGGGAGGTTTTCATATACGGAGGATTGCTTGTTACCACATCTGTTCTTCCCTTAAGGGCACCCATGCTCCCGGGAGTATCCTTTCCGCAGACTGACCTGATATCCCCGTTCAGGATCTCTATATCCTCCGAAAGACCGTTAAGCTCCACGGATCTTCTTGCCATTTCCGCTATCTCTGCCTGTATCTCTATACCGTAAAAACGGCTGCCCCCGGTCTTAGCTCTCAGCAGTATCGGTATTATCCCTGTTCCCGTACCGAGATCTACAGCCGTTTCTCCTTTTCCGACTCTTGCAAAGCCGCTCAGCAGTACGGCATCCATTCCGAAACAGAAGGTCTTTGCATTCTGTATGATCCTGTAACCGTTTCTCTCCAGGTCATCTATTCTCTCTCCGTCCCTGAGGAACTGTGCAGAGTCCCTTATGATCATTTCCTTCTCTTCAGTGTTCAAGTGATGAAAGTTCCTTCTTATCTTTCTGTTCAAGCTCCGAGAGCTCCCGGAGCTCCCTGTCCTTTTCTCTGTCCTTTTCGTTATCCGCCTGCCTGTTCTTCTTCCTGCTCCTGAATTTCAGCTCCCCTGCAGGGTACTCCCTGATCTCCTTTTCATCATTAGGAAGGTCAACTATGACCTTGACCAGCTGGCGCAGAATATTGACCGAGGATACCACGCCCTTCATATTGTCAGGTGTAGTAACAATGTCTCCGTTTGACGGAAGATTCTTATTGAGCTCCTCGTATACAGCCTCTTCATTTTTCAGGCAGCACATAAGTCTGCCGCAAAGACCGGAGATCTTTGAAGTATTCAGAGACAGGTTCTGCTCCTTAGCCATCTTTATAGATACGGTGATAAATTCAGACAGATATGTGTGACAGCACAGAGGTCTGCCGCAGGAGCCGATGCCTCCGAGGATCTTTGTTTCATCCCTGACACCTACCTGTCTGAGCTCTATTCTGGTATGGAATACAGCTGCCAGATCCTTGACCAGCTCGCGGAAATCAACCCTTCCGTCCGCCGTAAAATAGAAAAGCATCTTGGAATTATCAAAGGTGTATTCACAATCGATCAGCTTCATTTCCAGCTCATGCTTTCTGATCTTTTCCCTGCAGATCACCATGGCTCTCTTTTCTGTCTCTTTGTTTTCCTCAGCCTTTTTCAGATCCTGGGCAGTGGCTGCCCTTATCACCTTTTTAAGCGGCTGATTGATGCCTGAGTCCTCTATTTCCTTTTCTTCAACCACGACCTCGCCGAATTCCACTCCTCTGGAGGTCTCGACTATTACCTTATCATGTTTTTTCAGATTCAGACCGTCAGGATCAAAATGATATATTTTTCCTGCCTGTCTGAATCTGACTCCGATTATTCTTGCCATTTTCCAGTCCTTATCAGTTTTCCTTCATTATATTTTTGTCATTTACAATCCTTACAACCCTTATCAGCTTTCCTTCATTTTCAAAAACAAAAGCTCAAAACAAAGCTCAGGATTGACATTTGCCTTCAGACGTTCTCTGCATACATCTATAGCGCCCATTATTTCCTGTACTCCGTTGTAGGAGGAAATGGATGCCATATTCATAAGAGCCTTGCGTTCACCCTTAAATACAAGTCCGTTAAGGTCTCTTGTGACCATAAACAGCATAAGATCCCTGTACCAAAGCTCAAGCAGATCCAGTGCCTCAAACAGATCCGGACATTCGCTCTGCAGTCTGCCGAACTCTACTCTTATATCTGTGCTGGTCATCTCCCTGAGATTTCTCATGATCTTCATTATTCTCTGATACCATTCGGAAAATGCTTCGCTCTGATACAGCTCGATCGCCCTGCCTAAATTACCCTTGGCAAAGGCCACGCAGATATCCACCAGCTCTCCCGAAGCGCCCAGCCTGCCGGTCAGATACTCCTTAACGGAATTATCTGTAAGAGGACGAAGGTTTTCCTTTATGACCCTTGATCTTACAGTATCGAGAAGCTTCTTCTCATCATTGACAAGAAGCAGAATGATAACATATGCCGGAGGCTCCTCCAGCGTTTTCAGCAAGGCATTCTGTGCCTGAACAGTCATTTTTTCGGCCTCCGGGATAACATAGACCTTATATTCATTTGAATAAGGTCTTATCCGGACAGTATCCATCAGCTGTTCTCTGATTTCGTCAACACTGATAACGGCCGCCTTCTCATGGGAAATATAGATGACATCAGGATGATTTCCCGACAATATCTTCTTACACTCCGGACATTTGAGACACGGCTCATTCTTTTCATCCTTCCGGCTGCAAAAAAGCTGCAGAAGGAATGCCTCGGCCAGCTTCTTTTTTCCCATGCCCCTTTCTCCCACAAGCATATAGGCATGTCTTATGGTGTTGGTATTGATAGCACTTTTCAGCTGATCCTTTATCAGATCGTTGCCGATTATTCCGTCAAATCCTTTCATGATCTATTATTCCGTTTCGTATTATACAAAATAGCTTCAGTGCAGCTTATATAATCGCCGCATAACCTCATCAGCTTAACCTCTGAATAGGTGACCCAAAATATCTTCAGCAATAGAGCTGACACATCTGTCAAAATCATCGTTGATATATCTCTTAGCTACCCCTGCCCTTTTCAGCTTTTCCTCCGAAAAATCAGCAGAATCGGAGATGAATCTGCGGCATACCTCTGTATACTTTGGATTCGTCTCTCTCATCTCCCTTTTTACCGCTCTGATAAGACGTTCTCCGTCCTCGACCTCTATATAAACAGGAATCACCTGTTCTCTGCCGTAATATTCACACATTTTTCCGTAAGACTCAAGGGTTCCTGTAATAATATAATCCCTGAGACCGAGATCTATCTGACCGTCATCTACCGTTGCATAGGTCCATGGACCAAAGACAGTATCGTAGGTACGGGACTCTATAAGCTTTCCGGAAACTTCAAAGGCTCTGATAGTATCCTCATCCACATAAAAATACGTTTTTCCCGGGATCTCTCCCTCTCTTACCGGTCTGGTGGTATACATCGTATACACACCAAGCCCGGGTATAAGCTCCAGCAGCTTCAAGTATATCGAATCCTTCCCGGATGCGGACTTGCCCATCAGATAAAAAATCTTACCCATTAAAAATCACCGGGACCTTTCTTTTCAACTGTACCGCCTGTACCCGCTGCATTATTAACCTGACCTTGGGAAGGACCTGAAACAGTGTAATCATTCTCCTGACCACCGGGTCTGTCAGAGGTAACAGAGGATGAACCAGGACCGGACTGACTGACAGAAGCACCTCCGTCAACGCCCGGTGTCTGAGGCCCTCCAATGATAATATCAGAGGACGGGAGCTCCGGCACCTGCTGCGGTGCATCTTCGGAAGACTCCTCTTCTCCAAGGGCGACCGGCTCCACCGCAACAGCAAGCGGATAACCGGCAGAAAGACGAACCTTCTTTAATACTCCGCCGTCGGAGGAGCTTCCGGCAACGGCGTTATCTGAAGCGACAGAATAAAGAATACAATCTCTTCCCAAAGCTTCGGAATCTATAAGATAGTCCACATCACCATCGGTAGTAACCGAAATAATACCTGAAGTATCCTGAAGAGAAGAATACTCTCCAATGATCCTTTTTCTGTCCGGCGCGGCATGAATATTGTTCACAGAACCGGCAAACTCCGAAGATATGACCTCCTCGGCACCGGATCTGTCTCTTCTGACGATTCTGCTTCTTTGAACGCCTTGTGACTCGTATGTATTTACATAATAGGTAAAGTCATCAATAACAACAGAATGCCTTGGAGCAACAGACATAATTATACCCTCCTTTGAAAGAGAATATGAGAAATCACCTGTTTTAAACTCCCGGGTCCCAACCGCAACAGGATAGAGACCCTCAAGCATCAGTACCGGTCTGTCAGAGGAAATATCAACAGTATACTCAGCATCCTGAGAAAAAATGATCATCGACTCATCTTCAACAAAGCTGTCTGAGATATGTATACTTCTTCCGTCATAATATATAACGACATCTTGTCCGGAAGCGTCTTTAAGTATCTTGTAGCCCTTTACATTTTCGCCGCAGAGCTCTCTCTTATCATTTCCCGGCTTCATTCTGAAAAGCTTTCCCGCAAGCTCCGAAAAAGACTTGTCAGGATTGTCATCAATAATGGCATAATAAATAAAACTGCCGGACACTGACAAAGCGTATTTTGAAGAATACTGGGGACTGTATCCTCCTCCTAGCTCATAAGAAGATGACTCAGCCGTCTTCTTGAATCTGACAGCAAATACATCGCCGGACAAACTGTTATTATCAACGAAAGCCCACAGTGTTTTAGAGGCTGCAAGACCGGGATAGTTTTCTTCACTGTCCGACATC
>JAQXPY010000074.1 GCA_029100885.1 Clostridiales bacterium
AAAAATGAATATGCATTAAAAAGATTGATAGATGTGATTTAAGTTATAAATATTATTTTTATCGATACATCTGTTACAATGTGCGTGTAAGGCGGAATACGAGGAAGTATTTACAATTAAATGTCGTTCTCTGATACCGGATGCTTCGCAGAGCAAGTATTTTCAACACAGACTCATTCAGTGATCTCGACTGTTTTCGCAACAGAGATAAACTCCCGGACAGCCGGAGTGCAGTGCTTCAGCGACGCAACCAGAATTCCCTGGGTCAGAAAGTGTTCGTCGGTAAATTCTCTCGCTTCAACATTGCAGCGCATGTATTTTGCCATTTCCTTTGACATGATAGATATTCCGAGATTGTTTTCGACCATACCGAATATGGCAAGATCGCTGGCAACACGGTAACGAATATTAGGATTGACCTTGGACAGCAGATCATTGTAGTGGTCGCAGTTTTCTCTTTCGGCAGCAGTCGGAAGGATGAAATCACAGCCGCGGAGCTTTTCCGGAGGAACCTTTTCATAGGCTGCTAAAGGATGGTTCTGAGGCATGATCAGGCATATCGGATCACGAAAAAGGGGAATGAAGTTTTTCAGCATATCTGCGGGAACGGCTCTTTTTTCAAGAAATCCAATATCAATGTTTCCTGCCTTCAGTTCGCTGACCACAGTATCGGAAGTCATTTCCTTCGGAAACAGCTCTATACCTGAATAGGAGGTCGTGAACCGATAGATGATCTTCGGCACAAAGTCGATCATATTGCTGTTTGTAGCGCCTATCCTGACAGAGCCGGTCATCATGCCGTGAATGCACTGGACGGATGCCAGCAGTTCCTCCTCGTTTTTAACTATCTGTGAGCAGTAATACAGAATGGCCTCACCGTTTTTGGTGATACGGCACTGATCCTTGCTGCGGTTGAACAGGGAAAAGCCGAATTCATCCTCAAGCGTTTTGATCATATGGCTGATATTCGGCTGTGAATAGCCGAGAGACTGGGCTGCCTTGGTCAGACTGCCGAGCTCGGCAACCTTCAGAAAAGCTTTGTATTTTGTGATCGACATTGCTGTTCCTTTCCGGTCTGCAGCACGAGACCTGCTCATAAATAACATGAATGCTGTCAGACTCATAATAATACAAAAGTTTTCAACATTCATAAACAACACGAATGCTGACAGACTTTATTTAAATAATATTTATAGTTTAGCAGTTTGAAACATACAATTCAATAAGAAGCTCCCGCTGATGAACCTGCGGACAGCATGAAAATCAACTATGAAGGCATGCTTTTTCGAGACGCATAGGACACCACACCGAAAACCGGTAAGCCAAAGTGATTTTCACATGCTTTTTCGGGTATGCGGCAGGCGCTTAAAATAAAATGCATTAAAAGGATCCGTCAAACGGATACATTGTTTTCAGCTTTTTAAAAGCAGAAAGGAAGAAAATTATGGGACTCACAATTGATGAGATGATCGTGAAGGCAAGAGCTGCGGTAGATGCGATCAAGGATTATGATCAGGCACAGGTCGACAAGCTGGTTTACGAAGCTGCAAAGACTATCTACAAGCATGCGGCAGAGCTGGCAAGAGAGGCTGTTGACGAGACAGGTCTCGGCTACTATGAGGATAAGATCTGCAAGAATACAGATACTCCGGCAACCTTCTGGGATTACCTCAAGGACAAGAAGTCGGTAGGCATCATCAAGGAGGATAAGGCAACAGGAACTATCGAGATCGCTCATCCTGTAGGCGTTATCGCAGCTATCACTCCTGCAACAAACCCTAACGTTACTCCGCTCGGCAACTTCATGCATGCCATGAAGGGCAAGAACGCAACCATTATCTGTCCGGCACCGAGAGCAAAGAACAGCTCCACACATACTGTTGAGCTTATCAGAGAAGCCCTCGTAAAATGCGGAGCTCCTGCTGATCTGCTTCAGATCGTTGAGGATCCGACTATTCCTCATTCCGCAGAGCTTATGAGCAAAGCTGATCTGGTTCTGGCAACAGGCTCCTTCGGTCTTACAAAGGCTGCATACGGAAGCGGCACACCTGCATACGGTGTTGGACCTGGAAACCCTCCTGTTATCCTTGACAGAGACTATGACATCAAGGACTGCGCCGAGAAGTCAGTAGTGGCAGTAGGCTCAGATAACGGTATCCTCTGTGACGGACAGAATCTCTTCCTTTATCCTGAAGAGAAGGAAAAGGAGGTCATCGATGCATTCAGAGATGCAGGAATGATCGTATATGAGGACGCAGCAGATGTTGCAAAGTTCAGAGATGTTCTGTTCCTTGAGACAGGCAAGCCGAATCCGGTTCTGGTAGGAAAGGATGCTCCTGTTATTGCCAAGGCAGCAGGCTTTGATATTCCTGAGAGCACAAAGGTCATTGCCCTTAAGGTAGAGACCATCGGTGCTGCAGATCCTCTCAATGAGGAGATCCTTGGACCGATCGTTTCCATTACAGGCTATGATACCTTTGAAAACGCAGTTGATATGGCTATCAGAAACATGGAGGAGTCAGGCGGAATCGGACATACCGCAGGAATCTACTCACACAACGAGGATCACATCAAGTACTATGCAGAGAGAATTCCTGTAGCAAGAGTTCTTATCAACCAGCCTACACCGGATGCATGGGGACCAAAGACAAACAGTCTGTCACCTGCAGTATCCGAGGGATGCGGCTCCTGGGGCAACAACATTCTTGCGGGAAATGTAGACTACATCCATATGATCAATGTTTCAAAGGCAGTATATCCTCTGGATGTTGAGCTTCCGGATCCTGAGAAGCTTTTCGCTGACTGATACACTGAATGATATACAAAACCTGACAGCTGACAACGACACCGCAGCGGCGAGCTTCGCTGCGGCGGCCGTTGTCAGAATCTGCATGCGTGGATGGAAATGAAAGAGGAACTGTTAAAAAAAATAAGAGCACTTGTTGAGGGGGAAAAGCTGGCGCTGGACAGCTATTTCTTCTGCGGATCCGGCTCGTCTCTGCCGGACGAGGAGCTGATAAGCTCGGGA
>JAQXPY010000075.1 GCA_029100885.1 Clostridiales bacterium
CCGAGGATATCCATCTTGTTGATGAATGCCATACGCGGAACATGATATGTATCAGCCTGTCTCCATACGTTCTCAGACTGCGGCTCTACGCCGCCCTTTGCGCAGAATACTCCGACTGCGCCGTCAAGTACTCTGAGCGAACGTTCAACCTCGACTGTGAAGTCTACGTGACCAGGGGTGTCAATGATGTTGATACGATGCTCCTTGGCATCAGGATCGACCGTTGTTCCCTTGTGTCTTGTCCAGTGGCAGGTTGTAGCCGCTGATGTGATAGTGATACCGCGTTCCTGCTCCTGAGCCATCCAGTCCATGGTAGCAGTACCCTCGTGAGTATCACCGATCTTATAGTTTACTCCCGTGTAATACAGGATACGCTCTGTCAGTGTCGTCTTTCCGGCATCGATATGAGCCATGATTCCTATATTACGAGTTCTGTCTAACGGATATTCTCTTCCCATTTATTAAACGCTCCTTGTCAGTACGGAGACAATCAGAAACGATAGTGAGCAAACGCCTTGTTAGCCTCTGCCATTCTATGCATCTCTTCTTTTCTCTTTACGGAAGCGCCTGTATTGTTGGCAGCATCCATTATTTCGTTTGCAAGTCTGTCCTTCTGTGTCTTCTCGCTTCTCTTACGTGAGAAGGTCGTCAGCCAGCGAAGACCGAGAGCCTGTCTTCTCTCAGGCTTAACCTCGATAGGTACCTGGTATGTAGCACCGCCGATACGCTTTGCCTTAACCTCAAGAACAGGCATAATGTTGTTCATGGCAGCTTCGAAGACCTCTACAGCCGGCTTGCCGCTCTTGGCCTCAACCTCTTCGAAAGCGCCGTAAACGATTTTCTGTGCAACTCCGCGCTTACCATCAAGCATGATCTGATTGATAAGCTTTGTCACTACCTTATTTCCGTAGATCGGATCTGCCAGAACGTCTCTTTTTTGAGTATGTCCTTTACGTGGCACGATACTTCCCTCCTTAATTATATAAACATTAGATCAAGGGTACTCTCAGAAACCGAGACATAATTTATGTATTGTTACAACCATTAAATCTCAAATTCCCAAGTTATACGATTACTTCTTTTCCTTCGGTCTCTTAGCGCCGTACTTTGAACGGGCCTGCTTGCGGTTGGCAACACCTGCTGTATCAAGTGTACCTCTGATGATGTGGTAACGTGTACCAGGAAGATCCTTTACACGGCCTCCGCGGATAAGAACAACGCTGTGCTCCTGAAGGTTGTGTCCCTCTCCAGGAATGTAGCTTGTTACTTCGATACCGTTAGAAAGACGAACTCTGGCGATCTTACGAAGTGCTGAATTAGGCTTCTTAGGTGTAGCTGTCTTAACTGCAGTACATACTCCACGCTTCTGTGGTGAAGACTCGTCTGTAGAGCGCTTCTTGAGTGAGTTGAATCCTTTCTGAAGAGCAGGAGCTGTTGACTTCTTAACTGCTGTCTGTCTTCCCTTTCTAACCAGCTGGTTAAATGTTGGCATTTCTTTTCACCTCCTTTGAAATTTGATGGTTGTAAGTATTAAACAAATACGGTGCATGCATATGCACGCACCGTAATATAATAATATTCATCTGACAAATTGTCAAGCAAAATATCAACTCGCTTTGGCGATCTGCTTTGCGGCTCGCCCGGATAAGCATAATGTCAGTCCGGTTCAACACCGAAGGAGTCAATTCTGATCCCCGGCATCAAGCTCCCCTGCATAAGCGTCTTCATTATCCGGCATGTCGATATCAGTCCCTGCATCACTCAAAACAGACTCCGACTCCAGAGACTCCTGAACAGAGGCAGCTTCAGCTTCGACGACTGTTTTCTGTTCAGCCTCGTTTCTTTCCCTTTCAGACTGTGCGTTAAGCTCCATAGCCTTGCGGGCACTGAATTCAGCCTCCTCGGCATCTGTAGAAAGGTGCACATCGTTGTATCTCTTCATACCGGTTCCGGCAGGAATCAGCTTTCCGATAAGAACGTTCTCCTTTACGCCGTTAAGGTGATCGACCTTTCCGTTGATCGCAGCTTCGGTAAGCACCTTTGTGGTCTCCTGGAAGGAAGCAGCCGACAGGAAGGAATCCGTAGCAAGGGAAGCCTTGGTGATACCGAGCATGATGATCTTGCCCTCTGCAGGCGCCTTTCCTTCGGACTCAAGCGCCTCGTTAACCTCGTTGAAATCGATAAGGTTTACAGACATTCCAGGCAGGAATTCAGAATCTCCGGACTCCTCGACTCTCACCTTTTTCATCATCTGTCTTACGATCATCTCGATATGCTTATCGTTGATATCAACACCCTGAAGCCGGT
>JAQXPY010000076.1 GCA_029100885.1 Clostridiales bacterium
CGGAAAGGCTTCTCGAGTACGCCGTAGATGAACTTAGCCTTCTGCTTCTCACGGAGCTGTGTTCCGTACTCAGAAAGCTTTCTCTGCTGTCTCTTTGATTTTCTGTTTGACTTTTTATCGATTCCTAAAAATACAGGATCCAGATCAAGGGATCTGCATCTTTTAAGAACAGGAACTCTATCTACTGCCATTTTCAACCTCCAAAATCAGACTCTTCTACGCTTTGGCGGGCGACAACCGTTATGCGGAACCGGAGTCACATCCTTAATGCTGGTAACCTGTAATCCGGCTGCCTGAAGAGCACGGATTGCTGCTTCACGTCCTGAACCCGGACCTTTAACCATTACATCTACTGTCTTTAAACCATGCACCAAGGCTGCCTTAACAGCAGTCTCTGCAGCCATCTGAGCTGCGTATGGAGTAGATTTCCTTGAACCTCTAAATCCCAGACCACCGGCACTAGCCCATGATAAAGCATTACCAGCAGCATCTGTCAATGTAACAATAGTATTGTTGAAAGATGCCTGAATGTGTGCCTGTCCGTGTTCAACGTTCTTTTTAACGCGCTTCTTAGTTACCTTCTTTGCGCTGGCTGACACTTTCTTTGCCATATCAAACTAACCTACTTTCTTGTTTACTGCCTCATAGATCAATATTACAAGGCTTTGGTTTCCTCATGCACAGCCTATGCCGCAGTCACCGTTTTTTTGATGACATAAAAACACAAGCCGCATGCTCCCTGCTCGTAAAAGATACAGATCTCTTACTTCTTCTTGTTTGCGACTGTCTTTCTCGGACCCTTGCGTGTACGAGCGTTTGTCTTTGTCTTCTGACCGCGAACCGGAAGTCCCTTTCTGTGACGGATTCCGCGATAGCATCCGATCTCCTGAAGTCTCTTGATGTTCATAGCGATCTCTCTTCTGAGGTCACCTTCTACCATCTGAGTCTCAGCGATAACTTCTGCCAGCTTCTTTACCTCGTCGTCAGTAAGATCCTTGACACGGGTATCAGGATTAACATCTGCTTCCTTAAGGATACGCTTTGATGATGAAAGACCGATACCATAAATATATGTAAGACCGATCTCTACGCGCTTCTCTCTTGGAAGGTCAACACCTGCAATACGAGCCATGCTTTACCTCCTTCTTAACCTTGTCTCTGCTTGTGCTTCGGGTTCTCACAGATAATTCTGATTACACCCTTTCTCTTAATAACCTTACACTTTTCGCATATAGGTTTTACTGAAGATCTGACTTTCATTACGAATCTCCTTTTTTCTTACAACATTTGTTTGTAGGAGTAAACCTACCGGATAAAGTTGCCGTGGTATTGTATCAGATTTTTCTCGTTGATACAAGGCTATCTCATCCGTTTTAATTGTATTATTTCGCGTCCATTCGGCATCCGCTCCCGCTCCTGCCTCATGGTCTCGATGTCTGCTGGTCGCGCGATTTCTCACAGATCACTCCGACAAGCGAGCTTGTCGGATGCTTTTCTCGTAATCGTGCTGATTAGTTACTTGTCTCTCCAGATGATCCTTGCTTTGGAGAGATCGTATGGGCTCATCTCGATGGTAACCTTATCACCCGGCAGTATTCTGATATAATTCATACGCAGCTTGCCGCTTATGTGCGCGAGCACCTGGTGTCCGTTTTCAAGCTCTACCTGAAACATGGCGTTCGGAAGCTTTTCAACTACTGTTCCCTCGAGTTCTATTACATCCGCCTTTGACACTGCTAACCTCCCTATAAAACTCCGTAAAGCTTCTTTTCCTCAGGAAGAAGCGACAGTACCTCAGGCTCTCCTTCCCTGATGAGAATAGTATTTTCATAATGAGCTGACGGAGTTCCGTCTGCCGAAGCATATGTCCATCCGTTTTCACGCTCCACGACATCCCATGTTCCGATATTTATCATCGGCTCAACGGCTATCGTCATGTTTTTTCTGAGCTTCATTCCCCGTCTTGCACAGCTGAAGTTAGGAACCTCCGGCTCCTCATGCATCTCCTGCCCTATACCGTGACCAACGAGTGCCTCGACTATTCCGTAACCGAACGGCCTGATAAATTCCTCTATAGCCCTTCCTATGTCATTTACATGACGTCCTGCCTCGGCTGCCCTGATGCCTACGAAAAAGCTCTCTCTCGTTCTGTCTATCAGATCCTGCTTTTCTCCCGAAATGTTTCCAACCGCATGCGTTCTTGCAGCATCCGACTGCCATCCCTTCCAGATAACTCCCGTATCTATCGATACGATATCGCCTTCACATAGTATGCGCTTTTTATCTGGAATTCCGTGAACCACTTCTTCATTTACGGATATACAGGCAGATGCAGGGAAGCCGTCGTATCCCTTAAAGGACGGAAGACTTCCCCGGCTTCTGATCAGCTTCTCACATACAGCATCAAGCTCATATGTGCTGATGCCGGGTCTGACATACTGCGCAAGCTCTGCATGAACCTGCGCAAGTATCTGACCCGCTTCTCTCATCAGCTGTATTTCTTTGTCAGATTTGATCGTAACCATCACTTAAGAGCTCCGAGAATATCACTCAGAACCTCTGAAGGCTTTCTGGTTCCGTCAACTGTATCAAGTACACCCTCGTTCCTGTAGAAATCAATGAGTGGCTGTGTCTGCTCATGATATGTCTTCAGTCTCTCAAGAACTGTTTCAGGCTTGTCGTCAGCTCTCTGAACGAGCTCCGTGCCGCAGCTGTCGCAGATGCCCTCTGTCTTAGGAGGATTGAACATGATATGATATGTCGCTCCGCACTTAGGGCATGAGCGTCTTCCGCTCATTCTCTTTGTGATGACCTCATCAGGCACCTCGATATCAACGGCATGATCGATCTTAGTATCCTGAAGCGAAAGAGCAGCCTTCAGTGACTCCGCCTGCGGAATGGTACGCGGAAAGCCGTCCAGAACAAATCCGTTTGCGCAGTCACTGTCGGCAATACGGTCGAGAAGCATTCCTATCGTAATATCATCAGGAACCAGAGCGCCCTTATCCATGTAAGCCTTGGCCTTCATTCCGAGCTCTGTCTGGTTCTTGATATTCGCTCTGAATATATCTCCCGTACTGATGTGCGGAATTCCATATTCCTTAGCAATATTTACAGCCTGTGTGCCTTTTCCCGCACCGGGAGCACCTAACATTACTATTTTCATATGAACCCACCTGTTAATCGTTCAGAAATCCCTTATAGTTTCTCACAAGCAGCTGTGACTCCAGTGCCTTTGCAGTCTCGATGACAACCGCAACAATAATGAGCAGTGACGTTCCGAGGAACGACAGCCTGCCGACTCCGAATATACCGGAGACTATGATCGGCACGATGGCAATAACGCAGAGTCCCGAAGCACCGATAAATATGATGCAGCTGAGTATCTTTGACAGATAATCGCTTGTCTGCTTGCCCGGTCTGAAGCCCGGAATAAATCCGCCGCCCTTTTTCATATTATTGGCTACTTCAAGCGGATTGAATGTAATGCTTGTATAGAAATATGCGAACAATATGATAAGAACGAGATAGATCACGAGACCGATATTTGCCCAAAGATATCCGTCCGGTCGGAACCACATGTTGGAGTTGAGCATCAGAAGCAGCTTTCCGCCCACCGTGGAATAATCGACTGTAAAGAACTGGGCTACCATAGTCGGCATTGACATAATTGATGAAGCAAATATAACCGGAATAACACCTGCAGTATTGACCTTGAGAGGAATCATTGAGGTGTTGCCTCCCACAAGTCTTCTTCCCTGCATCTTTCTTGAATACTGTACAGGGATATTTCTTGTTGCATCATTGAGAATGATTGCAAATACTACCATAGCCGCGATGCATGCAATGATGATGACCGCCATAACGACACCTACCGCAACATTTTCATTTCTGATAAATGTATTGTAGAGTGACATCAGATCGTCCGGAAGCGATGAAAGGATATTGAAAAGAAGAACTATGGAAATTCCGTTTCCGACGCCCTTCTCCGTAATTCTCTCACCTATCCACATCAGCAGAGCCGACCCTGCCGTCATTGTAACAACGCAGACGATAATGCTTGCCGCATTGTAGTTGTAGAGCAGTCCGTTGCCGCCAAATCCCACTGCCATGGCAGTCGACTCGATAAGTGCAAGTGCCACTGTCACATAGCGGGTATATTCGGCAATTTTTCTTCTGCCTTCCTCCCCATCCTTCTGCAGCTGTTCAAGAGACGGGATCGCAACCGTCAGGAGCTGCATGATAATTGAGGATGTAATATATGGAGTAATACTTAGAGCAAAGACAGAAAGATCTGTAAAAGATCCTCCTGTCATTGTATTGAACCATCCAAATGCATCGGACTCGCTCAGCTTGCTGAACAGATCCGCAAAGTAGTTGGTGTTAACTCCCGGAATCGGAAGAACCGATCCGAATCTGATGACCAGAAGCATCAGAAACGTATAGATCAGTTTCTTACGAACCTCCTCTACTTTCCAGGCATTTTTCAGAAGCTTTAACATATCAGATTACCTCGCAGGTTCCGCCGCAAGCTTCGATCTTCTGCTTAGCACTCTCTGAGAATGCGTTTACCTTA
This sequence comes from Clostridiales bacterium, assembly GCA_029100885.1. Lineage (GTDB taxonomy): Bacteria > Bacillota > Clostridia > Lachnospirales > Lachnospiraceae > Avilachnospira. The sequence continues at coordinate 4,577 of JAQXPY010000076.1, forward strand.
ACGGTAAGCTTCCTGTTAAGCTCTCCTCTGCCTAAAATTTTAACTCCGCCCAGAGTATCCTTAAGAACCTTCTTGTCAAGAAGAGTCTGGATATCTACAACTGAGCCGTCTTCGAACATGTTGAGTCTGCTTACATTGATCTCGGCATAATCAACTCTGTTTCTGTTATTGAAGCCTCTCTTAGGAAGTCTTCTGTACAGCGGCATCTGTCCGCCTTCGAAGCCAGGTCTCGGAGCTCCCGAACGAGCCTTCTGTCCCTTGTGTCCGTATCCGGCTGTCTTGCCGTTTCCCGAGCCGTGTCCACGACCCTTTCTGAAATTAGACTTATGCTTTGAACCCTCTGCAGGTCTTAAATTTGATAATTCCATTTTCTACCTCCTTAGATCAAAGCTCTTCAACTTTTACCATGTGGCTGACGTGCCTGATCATTCCTCTTACGGCGTCATTGTCAGGAAGCACATTTGATGAGTTGAGTTTACGAAGGCCTAATGCTGCTACAGTCTTTCTGTTCTTCGGAACAGCAGCTATAGGAGACTTGATAAGAGTTACTTTTAATTTGTCTGCCATCTTAAAATCCTCCTATTAACCAAGTATCTCGCCAACTGTCTTGCCTCTGAGTGCAGCATACTGCTGAGGTGTCTTCATGGACTTAAGTCCCTCAAGAGTAGCAAGTACGCAGTTCACCTTGTTGTTTGAGCCAAGAGCCTTTGTACGGATATTCTTAATGCCTGCAAGCTCAAGAACGGAACGAGCAGGACCGCCGGCGATTACACCTGTACCTTCAGGAGCTCTCTTCAGAAGAACCGTTGCGCTTCCGAATACACCTGTGTAGTCATGCGGTACCGAATTATTCTTATCCAGCGGAATGGAAACAAGATTCTTTGCAGCTGCCTCCTTGCCCTTTCTGATGGCCTCAGGAACCTCTGCAGCCTTGCCGATACCTGCTCCGACGTGACCGTTCATATCTCCCACAACAACGAGTGCCTGGAATCTCATGGTACGTCCGCCCTTTACAGTCTTTGATACACGCTTGATCGCTACGACCTTGTCGGTTAATTCTAATGACTTAGGATCAATAATTTCTCTTTTCATCTCTTCCTTCCTCCCTTAGAATTCAAGTCCGGCTTCACGCGCTGCATCAGCAAGTGCCTGAATCTTACCGTGATAAATAAATCCGCCTCTGTCGAAAACGACCTCCTTGATACCCTTTTCCAGAGCTCTCTCGGCAATGGTCTTTCCGACAAATGCTGCTGCTTCTACATTGTCTGTATACTCAAGATCCTTTGCTGCCTTATCCATTGTGGATGCTGCGCAAAGTGTATGTCCGACAGTATCATCGATAATCTGAGCATACATATGATTATTACTTCTGAACACGCTGAGACGCGGCTTCTCGGCAGTACCTGAGATACGATTACGAAGTCTTGCGTGCTTCTTCTTGCGAATTTCGCTCTTTGACACTTTGTTAATCATCTTATACTCTCCTTAGATTACTTCTTACCTGTCTTACCTGCCTTGCGGATGATGTGCTCGTCATCATACTTGATTCCCTTGCCCTTATACGGCTCAGGCGGACGCTTCATCCTGATCTCGGCAGCATACTGACCAACCTTCTCCTTTGAGATTCCCTTAACGATAATCTTGTTCTGTCCTTCGCATACAGTCTCGATTCCGTCAGGATCTGTCATCTCAACAGGATGTGAATATCCAAGGTTGAGTGTGAGGACCTTACCCTGCTTTGCAGCTCTGTAACCAACACCATTGACCTCAAGCACCTTCTGATATCCTGCAGAAGTTCCGATCACCATGTTGTTGATAAGAGATCTTGTAAGTCCGTGAAGTGCCTTAATTCTCTTAACGTCGTTCGGGCGGCTGATAATAATATGTCCGTCCTTCTCCTCAATGCTAAGTTCCGGAGCGAATGTGCGTGTAAGCTCGCCCTTAGGTCCCTTAACTGTCACCTTATTACCGCTCTCGATAGTTACGGTAACGCCTGCCGGGATAGCTACCGGCATTCTGCCAATTCGTGACATAATTTCCTCCTTCTTAAATTATCGTGCCGTGCACGTTTTCAGATATTACCAGATGTAGCAGAGAACTTCTCCGCCAACGCCCTGCCTGCGAGCTTCCTTATCTGTAATTACACCTGCGTTTGTTGAAATGATTGCTGTTCCGAGACCGCCGAGAACCTTAGGCATATTCTCTTTGCCTGCGTAGATCCTGAGACCCGGCTTTGAAATCCTCTTAAGACCGGAGATAACTCTCTCTGCCTTGTTGGCTGTATACTTAAGTGTGATCTTGATGGTCTTCTTAACGCCCTCTCCCTCAAGCTCATACTTCTCAATATAGCCCTCGTTTACAAGGATATCTGCGATCGCGATCTTCATCTTTGATGCAGGTACCTCTACAGTGTCATGCTTGCGCATGTTTGCGTTACGGATTCTCGTAAGCATATCAGCAATTGGATCACTCATTTTCTTTTTCCTTTCTCATGTTGTTTGACTCGGATACCGGAAGGAGCGCCGAAGGCACGCCTCTTAAGTAACCGTAAAATGTGATATCCGTTTCAGGTGTCTGTATCCGGAAAGACCCTTTACACGACAGATCTTTCCGGCTTCGACTGCCTTAAATTACCAGCTCGCTTTCTTTACTCCAGGAATCTCGCCCTTGTAAGCAAGCTCTCTGAAGCAGATACGGCAGATGCCGTACTTTCTAAGGTAAGCATGAGGTCTTCCGCAGATCTTGCATCTGTTGTAAGCTCTTGTAGAGAACTTTGCAGGACGCTGCTGCTTGATTTTCATGGAAGTTTTTGCCATTTCTTATGCTCCTCCTTATTTCGCAAAAGGCATATTGAACAGTCTTAACAGCTCTCTTGCCTCTTCATCTGTCTTAGCAGTTGTGACGAAGATGATGTCCATTCCTCTTGTCTTATCGACCTTATCGTACTCGATCTCCGGGAAGATCAGCTGCTCCTTGAGTCCGAGTGCATAGTTTCCTCTGCCGTCAAATGCGTTAGGATTAACGCCTCTGAAGTCACGAACTCGCGGAAGTGAGAGATTGATAAGGCGGTCTGCGAAGTCATACATCTTCTCACCGCGAAGTGTTACCTTGCATCCGATAGGCATACCCTCACGAATCTTGAAGTTAGCTACCGAATGCTTAGCCTTGGTTATTACTGCATGCTGTCCTGAGATTGTCTCAAGATCCTTGACAGCAGAGTCCAAAACCTTGGCATTTTCCTTTGCCTCGCCAACACCCATGTTGATGACGATCTTCTCGAGCTTAGGGATCTCCATAGGGTTCTTATAATTGAACTTCTTCTGCATTGCTTCCCTGATCTCTGAATTGTAGATTTCCTTTAATCTTGCCACAGTTTTTTCCTCCTTTCCGTCAAGATATTACCTTACCGGTCTTCTTAGCAACACGAACCTTCTTGCCGTCCTCTGTCTTGAAGCCAACCTTTGTAGGCTGTCCGTCCACGAGAAGCATAACATTGGAAATATCGATAGCTGCCTCAACCTTCACAATTCCGCCCTGCGGATTTGCTGCGCCCGGCTTCATGTGCTTTGTAACAACATTGCAGCCCTCTACGACTACCTTGTGATTTGCTGCGTCTACGCTCAGAACCTTACCGTCTTTGCCCTTGTCCTTGCCGGCGATGATTCTAACCATATCGTCCTTTTTGATCTTTAACATAGGGCCCTCCTTATAATACTTCCGGAGCTAATGAAATGATCTTCATAAACTGATGATCACGAAGCTCTCTTGCTACAGGTCCGAAAATACGGGTTCCGCGCGGAGTCTTATCATCCTTGATGATAACTGCCGCATTCTCATCGAAACGGATGTATGCGCCGTTAGGTCTGCGGGTCTTCTGAACAGTACGAACCACAACAGCCTTTACTACATCACCCTTCTTAACGATTCCGCCCGGTGTTGCATCCTTTACCGAAGCAACGATCACATCACCGATACGTGCATATCTTCTTGTTGAGCCGCCGCACACACGGATGCAAAGGAGTTCCTTAGCACCTGTATTGTCAGCAACCTTAAGTCTGGTCTCCTGCTGTACCATGGCAATACTCCTTTCTCCTTATTTCGCTCTCTCAACGATTCTTACGAGTCTCCATCTCTTAGTCTTGGACTGAGGTCTGGTCTCCATTACTTCAACGATATCTCCCTCATTGCACTCGTTGTTCTCATCGTGTGCCTTGAGCTTGTATGTCTTTTTTACAATCTTACCGATCAAAGGATGCTTAACATTATCCTGAATAGCAACGGTAACGGTCTTGTCCATCTTGTTGCTTACTACCTTACCGGTACGTGTTTTTCTAAGATTTCTTTCCACGATTTAATGTTCTCCTTTCCTTTGATTATTCAGCCTTCTGCTTCTGTGTGATAACAGTCTGGATACGAGCGATGTTCTTACGAACCTCGTTGATTCTTGCTGTGTTGTCCAGCTGGTTGGTAGCGTTCTGGAATCTGAGATTGAAGAGCTCCTTCTTAGCTGATACGAGATCTTCATTTAAAGCCTGAACGTCTTTAGCGATAAGCTCTTCTAAATACTTCTTGGTTTTCATTTCGTATCACCGCCTTCCAAATCTGCCTTTGAAACGATCTTGCATGTAAGAGGAAGCTTGTGCATTGCAAGACGAAGCGCCTCACGTGCGACCTCCTCGGATACACCTGCGATCTCAAACATAACGCGGCCCGGCTTGATAGCTGCTACATAGTACTCGACAGCACCCTTTCCTGAACCCATACGTACTCCGATAGGCTTTGATGTAACCGGCTTGTCCGGGAACACCTTGATCCAAACCTGACCGCCACGCTTGATATAACGTGTCATGGCAACACGGGCTGCCTCGATCTGGTTGGCCTTGAGCCAGCATGACTCGGTAGCGACAAGTCCGAACTCACCGTAGCTGATCTTGTTGCCTCTGTGAGCTTCGCCCTTCATGGAACCACGCTGCTGCTTACGATATTTTGTTCTCTTTGGCATTAACATGATTATTTATCGCTCCCTTCCTTTTTTTTCTGAGGAAGAACCTCTCCCTTGTAGATCCAAACCTTGATGCCAAGCTTGCCGTAGGTCGTATCTGCCTCTGCAAATCCGTAATCAATGTCTGCTCTGATGGTCTGAAGAGGAATCGTTCCCTCTGAATAGAACTCTGTACGTGCGATATCCGCACCTGAAAGTCTTCCGCCGACAGAAGCCTTAATTCCGAGAGCGCCTGCTCTCATGGTTCTCTGCATAGCCTGCTTGACTGCTCTTCTGAAGGAAGCACGATTCTCAAGCTGGCTTGCGATAGACTCTGCAACGAGCTGAGCATCCTTATCAGGTCTCTTGATCTCCTTGATGTCTACAAAAAGCTTCTTGGATGTATACTTCTGGATCTCAGCCTTAAGCTTATCGATCTCAGCTCCGCCCTTACCGATAACAACGCCCGGCTTAGCTGTATAGATGATCACCTTAACTCTGTCGGCAGCTCTCTCGATCTCGATCTTTGAAATAGCTGCAGCTTCAAGCTTCTTCTTGAGGAATTTTCTGATGTTATGATCTTCAACAAGATTGTCAGAAAAATCTTTGCCTTCTGCATACCATCTGGAATCCCAGTCTTTTATTACACCGACTCTGAGGCCGTGTGGATTAACTTTCTGTCCCATGCTTTCCTCCTTACTTCTTTTCGTCCAGAACAACTGTGATATGGCTGGAACGCTTCAGAATCCTGTAAGCTCTTCCCTGTGCTCTCGGATGTACTCTCTTCATTGTAGGAGCATCACTTGCGTAACACTCTGCAACGTAAAGTGTACTTCTGTCCATATTGTTATTGTTCTCTGCGTTTGCTGCTGCAGATTCGAGTAACTTCTTGATTAAGGTTGAAGCATATCTCGGATTGTATGTAACAATACCGATCGCAGTCTCTAAATCCTTGCCTCTGATAGCATCCAAAACAAAGCATGCTTTCTGAACAGAAACTCTTGCGTAAGAAAGCTTAGCGCTCGGTCTCAAATCCTTAACGGCATTTCTTTCTCTTTTGATCTGTGCTCTATGTCCTTTTGCCATTTTAGAATCCTCCTTTCACGCCTGCTTTATCTTGAACCGGTCTTCTTTTCGTCCTTACCATGTCCTCTGTAGGTTCTGGTTGCAACGAACTCACCCAACTTGTGTCCTACCATGTCCTCGGTTACGAATACCGGAACGTGCTTTCTGCCGTCATGTACGGCAATTGTAAGGCCTACCATCTGCGGGAAGATAGTAGAACGTCTTGACCATGTCTTGATTACTGACTTCTGTCCTGAAGCGTTCATTGCATCAACCTTTTTAAGGAGTGATGCGTCAGCGAATGGTCCCTTTTTCAGTGAACGATGTGACATATTCCTTTATCCTCCTAAATTATTTAATGGCTCTGCCATCACGTCTTCTAATGATAAGCTTGTTCGAAGCCTTCTTCTTCTTTCTGGTCTTAAGACCGAGAGCAGGCTTGCCCCAAGGTGTTGAAGGACCCGGACGTCCGATAGGAGCGCGGCCCTCTCCGCCTCCGTGCGGATGGTCGTTAGGGTTCATAACGGAACCGCGGACTGTAGGTCTGATGCCCATATGTCTCTTGCGTCCTGCCTTACCGAGGTTGATAAGGTTGTGCTCTCCGTTTCCTACTGTACCGATCGTAGCACGGCACTCAACAGGAACCATGCGCATCTCGCCTGAAGGAAGTCTCAGTGTCGCATACTTGCCTTCCTTAGCCATAAGCTGTGCAGAGTTTCCTGCGGAACGAACCATCTGTCCGCCCTTGCCAGGGATAAGCTCGATATTGTGTACGCTTGAACCTACAGGAATAGCGCTGAGAGGAAGGCAGTTGCCCACTCTTGCCTCAGCCTGAGCGCCGCTCATAACAGTCATTCCGTCTGTAAGTCCCTGAGGAGCAAGGATATATGCCTTCTCGCCATCTGCATAGCAGATAAGAGCGATATTGGCTGTTCTGTTAGGATCATACTCGATTCCGATAACCTTTGCAGGGATACCATCCTTGGAGTTTCTCTTAAAATCGATGATCCTGTACTTCTGCCTGTTTCCGCCTCCGTGATGTCTCACGGTGATCTTGCCATTGTTATTGCGTCCGGCCGTCTTCTTCTTGCCGGCAAGAAGCGACTTCTCCGGTGTTGTCTTTGTTATCTCTGAGAAATCAGAACCGGTAATCTGTCTTCTTGAAGGTGTATAATGTTTGTATGTCTTAATACCCATGACTTAATCTTTCTCTCCTTTAACTTTTTTGTCGCAGTTTTGTTTCTGCATATTGTGCAGCGTTCTGTCCGCCGCGATTACAGACCCTGGTAGATCTGGATCGGCTCTGAATCCTTTGTCAGAGTAACGACAGCCTTCTTTGTCTTTGCTGTCTTGCCGAATACCATGCCGCGTCTCTTCTGCTTGCCCGGTCTGTTCATGGTGTTGACCGAATCAACCTTTGTTCCCGGGAACATCTTCTCTACAGCTTCCTTGATCTGTGTCTTTGTAGCCTCAGGCGCTACGAGGAAGGTGTATTTGTTCTCTGCCATTGCGTTCATTGAAGACTCAGAGATTACCGGCTTCAATATTACGTCATAATATAATACAGCTGCCATTATGCGTATACCTCCTCGATGTCTGAAACTGCCTTCTTTGTAACAACAACGGTGTCGTACTTCATAACATCATATGTGTTGAGCGTGTTCACCTGAGTTGTCTTTACCGAAGGAATATTTCTTGCTGAAAGAATAACGTTCATATCTACGGAATCAAGAACCACAAGAGCCTTGTCAAGCTTGAACGCATCAAGAACCTTTGCAAACTCCTTTGTCTTGATCTCGTTCAGCTTAAGCTCGTCAAGAACGATAAGCTTCTCAGCCTGAACTCTGCTTGTAAGAGCAGACTTGAGAGCAGCTCTCTTTTCCTTCTTGTTCATGGATACAGAGTAGTCTCTCGGAACCGGAGCGAATACGACTCCGCCGCCCTTCCACTGAGGCGCTCTTGTCGATCCCTGTCTTGCATGACCTGTTCCCTTCTGTCTCCAAGGCTTTCTTCCGCCTCCGGATACTTCGGATCTGGTCTTTGCCTTCTGTGTTCCCTGACGCATGTTTGCAAGGTGTGCCACTACCGCCGCATGAACAAGGTTCTCATTGACCTCTACACCGAACACGGCATCATTGAGATCCAGCTTGCCGATCTCGCTTCCCTGCATGTTGTATACTGATACATTTGCCATTGTTTAGTCCTCCTTTCTCTCCATCAAATTACTTTGAAGCCTTCACAGTCTCTTTGATGGTTATAAGGGAATTCTTAGGTCCCGGTACTGAGCCCTTAACCAACAGCAGATTGTTTTCAACATCAACTCTTACGATCTCAAGGTTCTCGATAGTTCTCTGAACCGATCCCATGTGACCCGGCATGCCCTTACCCGGTGTAACGCGGCCAGGTGTGGTTGCAGGACCGTTTGAACCCTGATGTCTGTGGAACTTGGAACCGTGCTTCATAGGTCCTCTGTGCTGACCTAATCTCTTGATAGCGCCCTGGAAGCCCTTACCCTTTGTAATAGCTGTAGCGTCTACCTTGTCTCCCACCTCGAAGATGTCAGCCTTGATCTCATCCTTTACATTGTACTCTGATGCATTCTCAAATCTGAACTCTCTGAGGTATCTCTTGACCTGAACTCCCGCCTTGTCAAATACTCCCTTGACCGGCTTGTTCACAAGCTTCTCCCTGATATCAGAGAAACCTACCTGAACCGCATCATATCCATCGTTCTCAGCTGTCTTCACCTGAGTAACCACGCATGGACCGGCAAGCAGTACAGTTACCGGAATGAGCATTCCATTCTCGTCGAAGATCTGTGTCATTCCGACCTTTGTAGCAAGAATTGCCTTTTTCATCTGTTGTCCTCCTTAATTAATCTACAGCGGAATGCCTTTCGGCATTCATGAAAGACCAGCGCATCACATTAAGCCGTGATGAAAGGTGCTTTCTTTTAAAAATATCGTTGCGGCACAGCGCCGCGCTTCATCAGCCCTCTGTCTTCTCGGCCGGCTTTGCAGCAGGCTTCTTTGCAGCAGGCTTTCTTGCAGGAGCCTTCTTTGCAGCAGGCTTTGTTACAAGCTGCTTTCTCGGTGCGCTCTTCTTCTCGCCCTCGTTCTTCATCTGAACATCGATGTATACTCCTGCAGGCATATCCAGTCTCTGGAGAGTGTCCATTGTCTTAGGACCCGGATTGATTACATCGATAAGTCTCTTGTGAGTTCTCTGCTCAAACTGCTCACGGCTGTCCTTATACTTGTGTACAGCGCGGAGAATGGTAACTACTTCCTTCTTTGTCGGAAGCGGAACCGGTCCGCTGACCTCTGAACCTGTCTTCTTGCAGCTCTCAACGATCTTTGCAGCTGACTGGTCTACAAGCTGGTGGTCGTAAGCCTTGAGTGTGATCCTCATAATCTGTTTTGCCATAAAAAAAGTCGCCTCCTATTCGTACTTTTAAGAGCAGTACGACAAGTGGTGACTGTACACTTTGTCGGGTGTGTCGCATTTATCAGCATCCTACACCCCGCTTTCCGGTCCTCGCCGGAGCTAAATTAACGGTACAGTGACTTGTCGCCAATTATCTGACTTGACATTCGCTCCCCATAAAAACCCGCATACACTTATGTTTTTGTGTGTGCGGCAACCTTATGGATCAACGCTATCATGCCACAGCTTGGTTAGAATAGCACAAAAGCACCTGCCATTGCAAGTGCTTTTGAAGGTTGTTTGTATTAATTTTGTATTTTTTTATATTCAATCTCCGGACATATCCTGCCGCTCTGTCTGACGCTTCAAGTCCGATATCATATCTTATGACAAGCGTCACGATATATCTGTGGTATTAAATTCAGGAACAAGCAGTTCCTCATCCGCCGCAGAGCCTCCGTCCTTTATGCCGGACGCGTTCGATCTGTATTCAACCTCGTTCGGATCCTTCTTCTGATTGTAGTTCTTCACGATGGAGCCGCTTCTGTTCACAAGATATGTCACTCCGTCCACCGTATAATAAGCGTATGAGCTGTCTATCGCCTTCTGAAGCTTGCCCATGTAATACAGCTTGCCGTTCTTTACTCCGTTTGTTCCGTAGCCGTTAGTCGAAAAATGATACGCCCAGGTGGTTCCGTCAGCCTCTGTTATATTCTTCTCTCCCAGCTGCAGACAGCTCTCCGTTTTTGTTCCGAAGTACATGCTCGTCACAGTGCCGTCCGTCCTCTGAACCTTTCTGAGTCCGTATACAGGATTGCCGTAGCTGTTGAACAGGAAGCTGTTTGTCTTGCCGTTCTTGGTTATCCTCTTAAGCTTTGCAAGAAGTGTCTCGTCATTGTCCGAGACGGACACATCACTTCCGTAATAAGGACTTCCCTTGGAGTCAAAATAATACCAGGCAACATCGCTGCCCAGTCCCTCCTTCTCAGGCGGAAGGACCGACAGCCATCCTGTATGAGCCGCTCCGAACGGGCCGATGGAGGTATCGTCATTATAATACTTATAGCCGGCGATCACAGGTGTCGTATCCTTGAGCCTGATCCAGCCGGTACGCATCCTGCCGTAGTGGTCAAAGGCATATCTGTTCTCACCGATGGTATACTCCTTATAGTCGCCGTCATCGGCAGCAGCCATCTTGCCCGTAGACTGGAAATAATACCAGTAGGTTCCGTCTGTATTGATGCTGTCGTCCATACTGGTGTCCAGTCCCATATCCTCAGCAGGAACAAGGCTCTTCCAGGTGTTGGTGTAGCTGTGGCCGTCCTGCTCGTCACAATAATACCAGTAGCCGGAGCTGTCCTGTACCCAGCCTGTAGCCATGCTGCCGTCGTCATTAAAGAAATAGTACACTCCGCTGATCTGCTTGGATTTGTCTCTCACAAGCTTTCCGCTCTGATCGAAATAATACCATTTGGAATCGATCTGCCTCCAGCCTGATGAAACCATGCGTCCGTCCGAGCCCACATACCTGTCGTTGTCCACAAAGCAGTTGACCGCCATATTTCCGTTGTTGTCAAGATAGAAATATCCGCCGTCCTTGCTGGTCTTCCATTCATTATAGACCTTTGCTCCGTTCTGATAGTAGACCCATGTATTGTTCTCAAGCGTCCACCCGTCGGCCAGAGCCGGGATCCAAGTCACCGCCATTATCGCAGCAGCAGCGATCGCGGTCTTAAACACTTTCTTCATGCTGTATCTCCTGTAATTCCGGTTATCCGAAAAACCACAAAATTCTGTTCTATGCACAAGTATAACAACTATAATTTGTGGTTACAAGCAATAATTACTGTCTAAATAATTACAAAATCCTTTAGCATGACGTCCCGGCATGGTATACTATGAACCGTACAATTATCCGGTACGGATGCATTTGCTGTGCCGGATACAGAACGGCTCATTTTCCTGCCGTTATCCGCAGGATACACTGCGGCTGTGACATAAATATACATTATTCAGGAGCGGATATGTGGACAGCAGACAGATGGACAGAATATAAGGTACTCGACACCTCCGACGGTGAAAAGCTCGAAAGCTGGGCAGGATACAGGCTGATAAGACCCGATCCTCAGGTCATTTGGACCTCGCAGAAAAAAGACAGGGGCTGGCGCAGACCGAACGCTCATTATCACAGATCCGCAAAGGGCGGCGGCGAATGGGAGTTCTTCGATCTCCCGGAGACCTGGGAGCTTTGCTATCCTCTCGGCGATGAGGATGTTTCTTCCTATTATATTACTTTTCGTCTTAAGCCCTTCGCCTTCAAGCACACCGGAGTCTTTCCGGAGCAGGCCGCAAACTGGGACTGGAGCTTTCGCCTGATACGGGACCGGATACGCGAAGGCCGTCAGGTAAAGGTCCTCAACCTTTTCGCATATACCGGCGGAGCCACCCTTGCCGCCGCGGCAGCCGGAGCCGAGGTCACTCATGTAGATGCCTCCAAGGGCATGGTTGCCTGGGCTAAGGAAAACGCCGCCCTTTCAGGACTGTCGGATGCCCATATCAGATGGCTCGTTGACGACTGCAGAAAATTTGTAGAGAGGGAGATCAGACGAGGCAGCAGATACGATGCGGTGATCATGGATCCCCCTTCCTACGGTAGAGGTCCGAAGGGTGAGATCTGGAAGATCGAAGACAGCATTTATCCTTTTGTAAAGCTGTGCTCGGATATTCTTTCCGACGATCCCCTTTTCATGCTGATAAACAGCTATACTACGGGTCTTCAGGCAGGTGTTCTTAAATACATGCTCGATCTTGCCGTTGCCTCCCGTTTCGGCGGACACAGCGCTGCGGACGAGCTGGGGCTGAGAGTCGAAAATTCAGACCTCATCCTTCCTGCAGGCGCCTCCGGTCGCTGGATCTGCGATACCGTCAGGTAAACGGCATAAAGAGGAGCTTTTTATCAGCTTCTTCCGCCTGTAAATATATAATACAGTCCCGGAAATATTTTCTTTGCCGCAGCCCCGGTCACCGCTGCCGCCGCTATACATAGAGCCGGCATACAGACATACAGAAGAGCCGCAGCAGCATCCGGCACATTTCCGGAAAACGCCGCTGACAGTCCGTACCTGAAGGCTCTGATCTCAAGATAATGCACCGCATATACAAAGAAATTATAGTTCATAAACCACGCGGAAGCCGTATTGTCCTCACTCTTCTTTCTTCCTGTCAGCAGGCTCACAAGCGCAAAGAGTCCAAGGACTCCGCATATCCTTTTTGCGATCGTTCCCGCTATTATTATCCTCACCGCTTGTCCGCCGCACAGAATGTCAGACAACAGGAAGCCCGCTGTTCCTGCCGCCCACAGCACCTTAAGGGACGATGCGTCAGTCTCACGTTTTCCCGCATGCAGCGCCAGAGCCGCTCCGGTCATAAAGTAAAAAAGCGCATCCTCATTGACCGCATGAAAGGGGATCATATCATATATGCAGGCTGACAAAAAAACAAGCCCCAGCACCGGTAACACTGCCCGTCTGTCCTTTATCAGCAGATATATCAGGGGCGTCAGCACCGTTATGACTATAAGCTCCTTAAGATACCAGAAGACCGGATTGAAACGATGATCCATCACCGCTTCCGCAAGCTGAAGGAGTCCCGTTTCCGCTCTTCCCGCAAGTATATAAACAGCATAATAAACGGTGTTCCACAATATATAAGGGATCAGAAGAGTCCTTACTCTCTTTCTCAGTTTTTCCCTGAACAAAGGTCTTCCGCCTCTGAAAAACAGATATCCGCTCATACAAAAGAACCCCGGAACAGCTATCTGTCCGAGGCATGAGCCCAGAAATGACTGAAGGATACTGTAGATATCTTCTGTTCCCCGTACCGGATCCCCTGCGGCAAAGCCAGGCTCCACCGCATGGATCCAGATGACAAGCACCGTCAGTACAAAGCTGAATATCCTTATCCTGTCATGAAATATCGTGTTAACTGATCTGTCGTTCTGAAGCATCGTTTCCGAACCGTATTTTCTTAGTGATCAATACTCTGAACGGTGTATTTTTATTCTATCCGGTCGTTACTGCGCCGCATTCCTCTTTTGTTTATACTCCGTCAGCAGCCTGTTGATTCTGTCGACCGGTGTAAGCAGACCGCTTATGGTGTAATCATGATTGAGGTAATCTATAAGCAGCGCCATATATTTGCCCATATTAACATTTGCGTGCCACGGTCTGTTCTTCAGCTCCTCAGGCTGATATACAAGGTTGGTCGTAAATATCCTGTCGATCACCCCGTCCTCGTATGCTCTGTCAAATTCCTCAAGTCCGTTAGTGAACAGTCCGTAGGAAACACAGATAAAGACTCTGCGCGCTTTCATTTTCTTAAGCTCTCTGGCAACATCGAGAACCGTATAGCCCGAGGAGATCATATCATCTATTATGATCACATCCTTGCCGGAAACATCCGAGCCCAGAAACTCATTTGCAATGACCGGATTCTCCCCCTCTATCTTCAGACTGTAGTCCTTTCTCTTGTAGAACATTCCCATATCTACTCCCAGAAGTCCGGCAAAGTAGATAGCACGGCGCATTCCCGGCTCATCCGGGCTTATGACCATGATATGCTCACTATCAAAATCGATATCATCATACTCGCGACACAGAGCCTTGATATACTGATAAGTAGGAGCTATGGTATCAAAGCCGTGAAGCGGAATGGCATTCTGTACCCTCGGGTCGTTCGCATCAAATGTAATGATGTTCGTAACGCCCATTGAAACAAGCTCCTTGAGCATCTGCGCACAGTCAAGAGATTCTCTGCCCTCTCTGTTGTGCTGCCTGCCTTCATATAAGAACGGCATGATAACGGTCATTCTTTTGGCTCTTCCTGCCGCAGCAGCAATAAGCCTCTTAAGATCCTGATAATGATCGTCCGGAGAATAATGGTTTACCCTGCCTCCGACCTCATAGGTAATGGAATAATTAGTAACATCCACGATAAAATACAGATCATGACCTCTGGTAGAGCTGTTTATTATGCCCTTGCCCTCACCGGATCTGAAACGCGGGCAGTCCGTATCCACGATGAAGCTTTCCTTCTCGTAACCCTTGAAGAGAATACTGTCCTTCTCCGCAACGCCTCTCTCATGTCTCCATTCTACAAGAAATGAATCGATAGTGCGCGCCATCTCCTCTGTTCCCTTAAGCGAGATGATACCTATCGGACCGAATGGAACAAGCTCATTTTCAATATCACTTTTTCTCGAAAACTGCTCTCTGCTGTCGTCCATGTATTTTTCCTCCTTTTTCTCTCAGATCGGCGCCGTAGAACGGTATCAGTATATACTCCCCGACAAATCTCGAAGTGACCCTCTCCCCGTAAATGCCGCTCAGCTGATTCAATGAGAGATTCGTTGATATTATAGTAGAAGTACCTGCCGAAAGTCTATTGGAAATTAGCGAAAACAGCTTCGATCTTGTCTGTTCTGTAATAAACTCGGTTCCAAGATCATCGATAATGAGCAGCTCACAGTTTTCCACCCTCTCTGCCCTGCTTTCATCAGCTTCACTGCTCCTGCGGGAAAACAGGAGTCTTCCGAACATTTCAAACATCTCCCCCGCTCTTTCATAGACTACCGTATGCTGCCTGTCAATAAGAGTCTTGGCTATGCAGCTGCTGAGAAAGGTCTTTCCGGTTCCCGCCGGTCCCGTCATCAGAATGCTCTGGGGATCATCGTATCCGAAGCCGTCAATAAAATCCCTCACCTTGTCCATGACGCTTCCGGTCATGTATTCGTACTGGGTGATGCGTTTTGGCAGAAACTCCTCAATAGGCTCCGAATCGTCAAAGACGTAAGGGTCAAAGGAAGCAAAGTTTTCCCTTTCAAACCTTGCCGGCAGCCCCGCATCCTTGTTCAGCAGCTGTGATTCCAGCTTTCTGAAGCATCCGCATTTTTCATTTCCGATATAGCCCGTATCTCTGCACTCCATACAGGAATAGTGAATATCCAGATAATCCTCTCCGAAGCCGGCATTCTTAAGCAGCTCCCTTTTCTTTCGCGCAAGCTCCCTTCTTTCCTGTCTCAGACCGGCAGTATCTGCTCCGTTTCTGCCGAAGCCTGCTTCGACCTCCATCAGCGACAGCTCTGCAGCTCTTTCATTATAGACGCGAACAGCAGGAATCTGTCTCTCGACCTCTTCCTGCCTTCTGCTTTGCTGTATGTATGCATCGCTGCGTCGTTTACTGAGGACGCGCATCAGCTCATTGTACTGATCTCTTGTCAGCGACATATCAAATATTGCTCTGAACCACCTGGTTAAGCCAGCTGTCCAGATCCTTTCCTCTTGTAATTCCCGCTTTGTTCTTTGCAGTTCTTTCCTTCTTGACACATTCCTTTTTTCTGTCCTCAAAGGCTTTGGTCCTCTGCTGCGCGGCCCTGACAGTCCTGATTCCGGCCCCCGCCCAGTCCAGTCCGGTCTTTTCGATATACCTCATGCTGTTATGATTATTCTCCACGCAATACTGAACCAGATAATCCAGCACCTCACAAGGAAGATGAAGACCGTCATACAGATAAGCCAGCACCTGCTCCTCCGACTCTGTCAGGATCTTAGATCTGTACTTCTGCACAATAAACAGCAGCTGCCTGAATTCATCATCTGAGGAAAGCCTCTCCAGCGCCTCTCTGCCGTCCGTTCTCCTGTATCTGTTCCTGATCTCACCACTATCATCAGCACCCGTGCCCCCGGCTCCGTTCTCCTGTCCCGCAGCCTCCACTGTTTCGACGCCCGGCTTTTCCGCACAGGTCTTTCCTGCAGCCCGGCCGGTGTCTGCCCCGCTTCGAGAGCTTGTCTGTACGGCATTATTCTCCTTGCCATCCGTACACCTGCTGTTGTCATTATTCACAGCCGCCCTGTCGGATGCCTTATCGGATGCCACAGACAGAATACCGCACTTGCGCCAGTAGTTGATAGCACGTCTCACATCACCCTCAGTCAGCTCCAGCTGTTCGGCCGCCGTCTCCACATCCACACCGTTGACATGGTTTCTGAGAAGATACAGGTACACCTTGACATAGTCCCCGTTGGCTGACGGCATATACTTGTCTAAAAACTCATTCGCAACCAAGGTTGCATCTATTTGAAACATATCATTGTAGCTCATCTCAAACCCCCGTTCCCTTCGCAAAAATATTAGCATATTCCGGGGGGATTTTGAACACGGATAAAGTTTACATAATTATGTTGTTGATAAAGTTGATAATTTCATACGGCCCTTTATTTTAGGGGTTTTGGGCGGTTAAAAAATCCACACGATCTATTAACATTTTTGTTAATCGATGTGTGGATAATGTTGATAACTTCTACTCCGTAAGCTGATTTGCTATATCTACAACGTTTCCTGCGCCCATAGTTATCAACAAATCGCCCTCTCCGACGGTCTCAAGAATATATTTTTTTATTTTTTCAAAATCCGGAATATACACCGCATTCCCTCCCTCTTTATTCACAAGAGAGGCCAGCTGCTCTGAGCTGATGCCTAAAGTATTCACTTCTCTTGCGGCATAAATATCAGCAAGAATGACCGTGTCCGCCTTGCTGAGAGCAGCGGCAAATTCATTGATCAGAGCCTTTGTTCTGGTGTATGTATGGGGCTGGAAAACAACATACAGATGTCTGTGTCTGCAGCCTGCGGCAGCCTTAAGCGTCGCCTCGATCTCCTGAGGATGATGAGCATAATCGTCCACTATATCGCAGCCGTTCACTCTTCCCTTATGCTCAAAGCGACGCTTCACTCCCTCATATGACGACAGTGCTCCGCATATTATGTCAAAGGAAACTCCCACTCTGTCTGCCGCAGCGGCAGCCGCAAGGGCATCTGTAATATTGTGACCGCCGTGTACCTTCAGCTCGACATGGCCCATTCTTTCGCCTCGTCTGATTATGTCAAAGGACGGTCTGGCCAGGTCATCAAAGCTTATGTTTGATGCTGAATAATCATTTTCCTCTCCGATACCGAAGGTGACATAGCCGCAGCCGAGACCGCCGGTAAAATACTCCAGATCCCTGATGTCTCCGTTAATGATAAGAAAGCCCCGTTCATCCTGAGGCAGCGTTCTTGCAAATTCCCTGAAGCTGTGTCTGATATCATCTATATCCTTGAAAAAGTCCAGATGATCCGCTTCCACATTCAGGATGACCGCTACGGTCGGATTAAAGCTGAGGAAGCTGTTTGTGTATTCACAGGCCTCAGCCACAAAAAAATCCTTGCCTCCGTTTCTCAGGTTGCCCCCTATGGCATCAAGGAGTCCTCCCACACTCACTGTAGGATCCTTTTCGGCATCAATAAGTATCTCTGACAGCATTGAGGTAGTCGTTGTCTTGCCGTGTGTCCCGGCAATATTGATAGCCTCCTTGTAATTGCTCATTATCTCTCCGAGAAGCTGAGCCCTCGAAAGCATCGGGATGCCCCGTCTTACAGCCTCGGCATATTCCGGATTGTCCGGATGGATTGCAGCCGTATAAACCACGAGCTCCGGATCCCTGATATTCTCAGCTCTCTGACCAATATCTATCCTTGCTCCCTTTGAGGCCAGACCTTCTGTGAGCGCAGAGCTCTTCATATCCGATCCGCTTACGGAGAACCCCTCATTCATGAGTATCTCTGCCAGCCCCGACATGCTGATGCCGCCTATCCCGATAAAATGCACCCTGACTGGTTTCTTAAAATCGATCTGATACATATTTTCTATCTTCCTCTAACCATCAAACAGACAAGCCCGTCGGCCTGTCTGTCTGAAAATGATCCATATTACTTTGCTGTTGCCGTCACTCTCGTTTCACGGATAACATTGACCTTGATCTGACCCGGATATGTCATCTCATCCTCTATTCGCTTTGCGATATCCCTTGAAAGAATGATCATATCGCTTTCGCTGACCTCCTGAGGTATGACCATGATGCGTACCTCTCTTCCGGCCTGGACAGCAAAGGACTTTTCAACACCCTTATATGAGTTGGTTATCTCCTCAAGCTGTCTGAGTCTCTGTGTATAGGTCTCCAGCGACTCCCTTCTCGCTCCCGGACGGGATGCCGAAATAGCATCCGCCGCGGCAACAATAAAGGAAATAGGTCCCGTCGGAGCCACATCGCCGTGATGGGACTCCACCGCATTGATGACAACAGGAGATTCCTTGTATTTGCGGCAAATATCCGCTCCGAGGGAAACATGTGTTCCCTCCTGCTCGTGATCCACCGATTTTCCTATATCGTGAAGAAGTCCGGCCCTCTTCGCAAGACGCACATCATATCCAAGCTCGGCTGCAAGAAGACCCGAGAGCTGCGCCACCTCTATACTGTGCTTCAATCCGTTCTGTCCGTATGAGGTCCTGAACTTCATTCTGCCGAGGAGCTTGACCAGCTCCGGATTGAGTCCGTGAACTCCAACCTCAAGAACTGCTGCCTCGCCCTCTTCACGAATGGTGTTTTCCACCTCTTTTCTCGCCTTCTCGACGGTTTCCTCAATGCGGGACGGATGTATGCGTCCGTCAACGATAAGTTTTTCGAGGGCGACTCTGGCAACCTCTCTTCTTACAGGATCAAAGCCCGAGAGAACCACTGCCTCCGGAGTATCATCTATGATGAGCTCTACTCCCGTAAGCGTCTCAAGGGCACGGATATTCCTTCCTTCTCTTCCGATGATCCTTCCCTTCATATCATCATTCGGCAGCTGAACCACAGAAACTGTAGATTCCGCAACATGATCAGCCGCACAGCGCTGAATAGCCGTAACGATATATTCCTTGGCTCTCTTTTCAGCCTCTTCCCTGGCAATATTGTCATATTCCTTTATGATCTTTGCCGTATCGATCCTGATATCCTCACGAACCGAGTTAAGCAGCTCCTCCTTGGCCTGCTCGGCTGTAAGCCCCGATATTCTCTCCAGCTCTGAAATGACCTCGGCATGCTTCTGCCTGATCTCCTCAGCTTTTCTGTTCAGGGTGTTATCCTTTGTGTTGAGCTCCTTATCCTTTTTGGAAAGCTCTGCCTGAAGACGTTCGGCGTTTTCCTCTCTCTTGACAAGTCTCTGCTCCTGCTGCTGGAGCTCGTGGCGTCTTTCCCTCTGCTCCTTTTCAAATTCGGCTTTGTTTCTGATAGCCTCTTCCTTGGCCTCCAGCAATGCCTCTCTTTTTTTTGTCTCTGCTGTCTTTACTGCGTCGTCTATTATGGAACGTGCTCTCGTTTCTGCCGAGCCTACCTTCTGCTCGTACTCCTTTATACCCTGATTCTTACCTATATTCAGGGCGGCAAAAGCCACAATAACAATAACAACTACAATAAGCACAAGCATGACCAACGTCATTGGCATGTTGTACCTCCTTAAATGATGTGATATTTTGAGTAAAACTATTGTATAAATATTTGCTGCTGTTCGGATAATTGAACAGTTTCTCTTATAAACACAAAAACTCGCAATATATTGTACAATCAATCAGTTTCCATGTCAAACAAAAAGAGAGCGGAATTCCCGCTCTCAACAGTAATTGTGTTCCCCGGCGAGCCGGCCGCCGTTCTTATCCTTCACACCGTATCAATAGCTCATAATACCGCTCATAGCCCACCTGTAATTGTCTATGGCCTGCTGCAGATTGAGCTTTGCGAGCTTTGCAGAGGCTCTGTAGCTGATGCTCTGCATCCTGAGAGCTTCGTATTCGGCATTTCCCAGCATGCCCATGCTGTATTTAAGCTCAGCCGACTCCTCGGTGAGCTCTGCCTTTCTGAGGGCTGTCTGTGCCGAATCATAGAGAAGGATCTGACGCTTCAGCTCATTGTAAAGGCCGTCAAAGGCAGCTGTTGCCCTGCCCCTTTCTTCGTTTTCTCCCATGTCTCTAAGCTGCATACCGTAGCTGGACTGCTCGTAGCTGCTGAGGGCTCCTGCGGAAATGACCGAAGAATTGCCGTCAACCGCCATTCTTCTGTCGGCCTCTATATCTCTGCCCTCAAGATAGTGTATATCGGGCTCCGGCAGCTCTGCGACCGTGATGGCAGCGTCCGCAGGGTATCCGCACTGGACTGCAATGTTTTTTCTGAGCTGTTCAAGCCCGGCATCGATATCTGAAAGGCTTTTCCTTGCGGTATTCAGCTGATTCAGCTTCTGCTGCGTATCGGCTGCAGTTCCCATTGACTGCTGCTCCATGCTCTGCTGCATCGCATACAGGGTCTCAAACAGCTTTATCTGCATTTCGACCATTTCTCTGTTGGCCTCCAGAGTCTTATAGGATATCAGAAGTCCCTCTATGACCGATGTCATATTATTTTTGAGAGGCTTAAGATTCCTGTCCACCGTTACCGATGAATATGCCAGATTTCTTCTTGTCGAATCAAGGGAAGACAGAAGCATCTGCTTTCCGCTGACAGCCGTTTTCAGACCTTCATTGAGCTGCTTCAGCGCCGTATCCTTAGAAACCGTTATTCCGTTTATTACCACAGTGTCGCTGTCTGTGCTGTTCAGTATTTTCTGTGTTTCCTGTAAGCCGGCTATCGTATCGTTTATTCCCTCTATCGTATTCCTGCTTTCGGATCTGAATTCCTCGTAGGCTCTCTTCATTTCATCGGTGCTCGACATCGCCTGCTTATTGTACTTTGAAAAAACAGGATTCCTGTATTCGACAATATTTCCGATCTCGT
>JAQXPY010000077.1 GCA_029100885.1 Clostridiales bacterium
AGATATGCCCTGCTGTCTCCCATGTTGGATCCCAGAGCAATATACGCGCGGTGCCAGCTTCTGGAAATACTGACTCCCACAGTCTCAAGAGGAAGATGAACCGGAGCCCACGGCTTCTTCAGCTCGATCGTCACGCCCTTAAGCCCCGGAATGTCCAGGAGAAGCTCTTCGGCAAGATTTTCCGCCGCCGCCTCTATCAGCTTGAAGGTATGCTTCTGAAGGTACTCCGTAATAAACTCACTCACCTCGCCGTAATGCACGGATCTCGACAGATCATCACTTCTTCCCGCCTCCCGGGTATCAGTCAGCAGCTCTGCCGACACCACAAACTTCTGTCCCAAGGCAGTTTCCTCCGGAAAGACTCCGTGATTTGCAAACACCTCGAGGTTCTTAATAAAAATCTTATCCACGCAGTATGGCCTCCGTCATTCTGACCGCTCTGACATTTTCCCTGACATCATGAACCCTGACGAACATTGCTCCGTTTATCACTCCGAAAACGGTCGTCACAAGAGTTCCCTCCACTCTCTGATCCGCAGGAAGATCCAGTGTGAGTCCGATAACTGATTTTCTTGAGGTGCCGAGCAGCACAGGAAATCCCAGCTGCTTTATTTCTCCCATTCTCTTTATGGCTGTCAGATTGTTCTCATAGGTCTTTCCGAATCCCACGCCCGGATCGAGTATGATCCTTTCATCCTTGATTCCCGCCTTGCGGGCAAGCTTAACGGTCTCCCTGAGATCATTAAGCATATCCGTCATAAAGTCAGAGTAGTCCTTATCGTTCCTGTTATGCATAAGGCAGCATGGAGCATCTGCGGCAGCTATCACGTCAGCAAGTCTGCTGTCATATTTGAGTCCCCATATATCATTGACCAGATCGGCTCCGGCCTTCAACGCTTCCTGTGCCACACGGCTCTTATAGGTATCGACCGATACAGGGATGTCGAACTCCGATTTCAGCATCTCTATGACCGGCGCTACTCTGCTTATCTCCTCCTCGTCACTCAGAAGAGTATAGCCCGGTCTGGTGGACTCGCCTCCGACATCGATAATGTCGGCTCCTTCCTCTATCATCTGCTCCGTATGCTTTCTTGCGGCATCCAGACTGTTCCATCTTCCTCCGTCAGAAAATGAATCAGGTGTCACATTAAGGATACCCATCACATATGTATGACCCTCTGTCTTGAATTCTCTGTTTCCTATGATCATTATCCTGTCCTCTAATAATGCTGTACAGTCACTTGAAGGTCTGCTGCCGTATCCCGGAAATCATCCTTCCGTTTACTGTCATTTGAAAGCCCGCTGACGTATCCACCGGATCATTTTCCGTTATATGACCAGAGTCTGATTCTTTTTTTCTTCGGACCAGCTGCACTCCGGTCTTGCACTGCAGCGCCAGCATTCTCTGGAAAGCTTGTCCGCCCTGTACAGTACACCCGCAAGAAGTCCTCTCTTTTTGTCATCGATATCCCTGTGGGAGCCGATGGCAGCTGTTATAAGTTCAATTTCCTCACCCGAAAAACCGCATTCCGAAAGAATGACGGCTGCGATCTGTGCTCCCGCCCTTTCATGAGGTATGCCGTCTGTATACTGCCTGTGTCTTCCGATATCATGCAGCAGCGCTGCGGCATATACAAGCTCCCTGTCTAAGCCGGCTTTTTCTTCAAGGCTGAGAATATAAGCTATCCTTGCGGTACTGATAAAATGCTCCGGATCATGCCTGCAGAATATCCTGTTCCTTTCACATTCGGCTATCATTGCAATGCAATCATTATACAGCCTGTTTGTGAGTATCCTTTCTATCCTGTCCTTCATCATTTTCCAAGCATACGGTAGAAGGTGCTCTGAAGCTTTTCATTGTCATCAAAAATACCTCTTGCCGCTACCGTGACAGTCTTTGAACCCGGCTTTTTGATGCCTCTCATGGTCATGCACATATGCTCTGCCTCGACCATGACCATAACTCCCTTTGGGGAGAGATTGTCCATAAATGCATCTGCGATCTGGGCCGTCATCTGCTCCTGGAGCTGCAGCCTTCTGGCAAATACCTCCACGGTCCTTGCTATCTTGCTGAGGCCGACCACGCTGTCATTAGGCACATAAGCAACACTTACAGTCCCGTAAAATGGCAGCATGTGGTGCTCGCACATCGAATAAAAGGTGATATCCTTTTCGAGGACCATATCGCTGCTGTCCACATGGAATCGCTTGCAAAGATGCTCAGCTGCGGATTCCTTCATACCGCCGCAGATCTCTTCATACATTCGAGCGATCCTGTCAGGAGTCTCAACAAGACCCTCACGGGATATATCCTCGCCGATTCCTTCAAGAATCAGCTTTACGCCTTCTCTGATTTTTTCCTGATCCATCATACTCTCCTGAAAAGTATACACAGACAAAAAGCCATACAAGCCAATCGGAAATACACAGCTCCGAATCTATCCTTCACTGCTGTCTGCTTATGTCCTGAAATGATATCATACGGCGTATCAGCTGGAGAATATCCTAAAAAGATGTGCATTAAGAAAACCCGCATACTGAACAGCCGACGTTTGTTGTTTTATATACAGACATGCACGATCCCTGCCGTACACCGCCCAGTATCAGATAATACCTGCATCGCAGGTAGCAAATAAGTATTTTTTATAGTATAAATAAGAAGAGAAAGCAATGTCAAGCCCTGCTTGGGACTAAAGAGCAATAACACAGTAAAAATCACTGATATACACTCGGGAGGGGTCCACTTATGACAAATTCTATCGGAATAAA
>JAQXPY010000078.1 GCA_029100885.1 Clostridiales bacterium
TACCTGTTTCTGTGCTTTCATCAGCACCGGCTTCCGCGCTTACTGCGGCGTCGCTTTCCGCGCTTACTGCCGCACCTGTTTCTGCGCTTTCAGCCGTACCTGCTCCTACAGCCTCAGCCTCAGCCGCGGCTGTTGATGCAGAGCCGACACCGGATACGCTTTCCGAAATAAGCCCATCACCGGTAAGCTTATTCTTATCCTGCTCTGAGAGATCGTCTATGTAGTCTGATGCCGGAATGCCTATATCCGCACCCTTAACAAACATCAGTTCACCTTGATAGTCAGAAAAAATATTAAGTGTTGCAATATTATAAATATCCGGTACTGCGCTGACACTGATAAGCACTGCTTCACTTGCTGCAGGCGTCTCACTGAGCTTCATGCCAATAAGGGCAGCACCGTCCTCATGCATGAAGATATGTCTGCTTACGGCTCTGTCATTAACAATATACCTGATATACATATCGCTCAGCAGTTCACCTGAGGAATGCTCAAAAAGAAATGCTGACTTATCCCTGAGAAATACAAGGCTCTGTACCATGAGCTGCTGAGCCTCCAGCTCGTCATCAATATAACTGACGTTTTCAGCAGCTTCCCTTCTGGCCAAAACCCCGCTTCTGATCTGTTCTGTACCAAGCTCCTCGTTAAATTCAATATTATAACCGTCACGACATATTATCAGCTCCTGATCCTGACCCCGGGTAGTGCCTAAATATGCGTTATTGCCTGAGATACTGTAAATGACACCCGTCTCAGAATCCGGCTCCTGAACAATAGATGTTTCAGCAAACTCCTCACAGAAGCTGGTCTCGCCGGTCATGGCTCTGGCTACAGCAAAACCATTTCTGCCGGTCTCAAGACAGATAGCATTGACAGCAAGGCTGCCTGTTCCTGTGAGCTTGAAAATAGTGCTTCCCGCTGCCTCATCAAGATAATAGGCTGCTGACCTGTCCTCTGCGGAAATAACACTTATGGACAATGAATATCTGCCGTCGCCGTATTCTGTCAGCACCGAGCCCTCAATGTCGTTTAGCAATATCTCATTGCCCGCTTCATTGATAAACATCAGTCTGCTGTTTTCATCATCAGCGGTATAATATATCTCCATACGATCTTCAGATGCATCCGAATCGGCAAAGGAACGGCAATACCCTATCAGAGTCTCAGTCACAGACGGATCGAGCTCAAAATCATGCAGATAGGACTGCATACGAACAACTGTCTCAGACTCCTCCAAAGGAACGATCACATCACTGCCGCTGAAAACATATGCCTGAATAAGCCTCTCATTGTCTGTATAGAGTCCGTCTACCAGATTTCTGATCTCGCTTCCCACATCCTCGGATACATTGAAAAACCGACTGCGCTCCGGTGTCTCAGAGTATGCCGGTATGCCGTATACAAATAATGACACGACTAACAGCAGGGAAAGCAAAGCTCCCCTGCCTATAGTCCTTCTATTATGATTTTTTCTGATTTTAGTCATTATCTGTAAGTGTATATCCGTCCTTTTTTCCTGAACAGGTATTATCTGAAAAAATCTGTTCTGTTCCTTGCTTCCGTTATCCAGTAAATACATAAAAAATACATTCAGCTAACGGAAACAATCAGAATGGTTTTCATTTCATTTTAGCAAACAGCCGGTAGTAATGCAATACGATTCAGTTTCCCGCCTCAGCTCACGGCGTCACACCACTGACAGTCTCAGATGCCCAGATACCGTCAGTATTGATCCTGGCATAGGTATAGGTGATAAAGGCATCAGACTGATCTACACTTAGCTCCGTGCTGCCTGCAGCCCCTTCGCTCTCCGGTACTGCCGAAACCGAAGCGAACAGGCGGAAGTTTGAATACCTGACTGCTGAAAGGTCAATGCCATGGCCGTCAGGCTCGGCATATACCTTGAAGGTTATCGGGATAATGAACTGTCCGGATCCCGTCTGATAGTAAGGGAAGGTTCCCGAACTATCCTTGGTAATTGTTAGAATAAATCTATCGTTTGCCGTTCCTTCCGACGATTTTCCGACAGAAATAGCTGCTCCTGAAGCGGCATCCGTCAATACAGCCTCTTTGATATATTTGCTGATCTCACCGTCGCCGCTGACCTGAGAGTAATCAGTAACTGCGGCTGTTCCGGTACCTCTTCCCTTCTGATTCAATGTTATCTCAAACCTGAGACCGGCGGTGTTCTTCAGGAAATCAAAATTACTGATATCCTGATTGAAGCCTTTCATTTCCGACAGATCCAGAATCAGCATGGTATCGATATCAGCGGTCTCCTCCTCAGCTATCTCAGGATCGGAAGGGTTGATTCCGAGCTGATCGATATTTAATGCCGACAGAGATAAAACTGCCTGTCCCTTATTCTTAAGATAGAAGCCGGTCTTTCCATCAGCAGTTTCCTTAAGGTTACTGTATGAAAGGCTCTTTGCCTCAAAGGACAGACTCGAGGTAAAGTAAAGCATGGATTTATTCGTTGAGCCTTCTTCCTCTCTGACAGGAACGAGGTCGTTGTTGACCACCGAATGCATGCTGAAGCTGAGCGGTCCGTCTGCTTTTGTCTTTATCTCAATATAGAACTGCGATACTCCTGCAGCTGCAGCTGCATTTCTAAGCCCGGCAAGATCCACATATTCATATCCGGATTCGCTCTTGACCGCAAACGGGAGTATCGCCTCTCCCTCGTTTCCGCACTGCCACTGATACTCGACCGCAGGTGTTTCAACGGTATCAACAAGCGGTCTCTTAAGCTTCAGTCTTCCGCTTTCGTCTCTTACCACTGTCAGATAATGCTTTGTATCTCCCACCTTATAATACGCATACATGGCGATAGAAGCCGAAGCCTCACTTGGAAAATACTTTGTAGTCGTTGCACCGTTCTCGGTCTTCTTCAATACTGCCTTCAGCATGTAATAAAGAGTATCTCCGGTATCGTAGTTGTCCTTATTAAATGTGACAGTATCAAGCACATCAAAGGAAGCCTCCGCAGTCTGCTGATCTGTATGAAGCTCCTTCAGATTCTCACTCTCGGATACTATATCCGACAGCTCCTGATTGTAGTTTTCCAGATAGTTAAAGGTGATTTCTGAGATCTCCGATGTATCAACCTGTGTGTTGTCATATCTGTGCAGCTGATGCAGCTCCATCGGAGGCGCAGAAGTAGATTCATTGCCCCATACCATACCACTCTTATCAATGGTCATCTGATGGCTTTGGCTTTCAGGCACATTTATTACTACAAAATAATTTTCTTCCGGCTG
>JAQXPY010000079.1 GCA_029100885.1 Clostridiales bacterium
ACAGAGCAAAGCTTGAAAAGAAACGCGACGATACAGCCGATTTCCTTGAGGGCGGTTATATTAAATAAGCATATTAGTTAAAGTACAAACAATATTCGCAATATGTTTATACTTTCCCCAGAACCCATACCGTCAGATCCTTTCACTGATGGTACTTCATATATTCCTTTCGGACCCATCCGTGGGTCCATTTTTTTATGCATTTACTATCATATTCAATTTTGATAGTGTCTACAGCGGGCATTGCTTCATCCTACAGAATAAAAAAGGATCTACAGAAGAATCTGTAGATCCGTGTGTATTTTACATGTCTAATAAATCTGAATGTGTTCCGGTCGCAACCAGAGTAAGTGTAAGCACATTATTTTCCTTTAAGTAAATCAGCAGCCAGTCAGGCTGAATATGACATTCACGGAAACCTTTATAGTTTCCCTTCAGTTCATGATCCCTGTACTTTTCCTCTAAAGGAGTATCCGTCTGGAGCTTGTCTACTACTTCTTCCAGTAAACTGATGTTGAGCCCACGCTTTTTTGCAAGTTTCAGGCCTTTTTTAAACTTTCCGGTAAAGATTAACTCATACTTCAATCGTCAAGATCCTCCAGTGCGTCGTGAAAGCTCTTGTATCTTTTTGCTGACGGATCCTTACTTAAGCTCTTTGCCTCTTCCATCGCCATGATCACCTCATCTGAGTACCTTGGCATTTCCACGGCAAACGGCAGCCCGTTTCTGAGTACGCACTGCTTAAGGAACATTGTGACTGCTCCGGACATGTCGAGCCCGAGATTATTAAAGAGCTCTGTGGATTGCTTTTTCAACTGTTCATCTATCCTGATCTGGGTTGGTGTAGTTGCCATGACTCGTCTCCATTACAAATACATTTATATGTATTTATATTGTATACCAACTATAAATGAAAATCAACCCTATTTTGAAAATCCAGCTCTACTCCTCTTTCACAGTCTGTTTATTTTTGAATTTTTCTATTTTTCTTTTTTCTATTTTGTTTTTTATTTATTTTTTCCTTTATTATTTGAAAATCGTTCGAGATGGAAACACCAGAACACGATTCTCGGCTCAGAATAGATCTTTTTGCAGTTTTTACAGTGACACATAACGCGGCCCAGTGTTGCCGTTCCCTCAGGATTTTCTTCGAGCAGCTTCTGCCATTCTTTGTGGGCGGTAAGATAAATTTGCCACCACGGGGGTGCGGACATTTTCTGATTAACATTAACATCAGAAATAATCCCTGAATATCAGCCATCAAAAAATCCCCGGTGCTCCTCCCAATGTCACTTAATGACACCGGAGAATACCCGGGGATCTGTTTTATCTTATTGAATCGGTTATGCTGCCTGATTACTTGCAGTTAGCCTTTGCAAGCTCGCAGAGCTTTGCAAATCCTGCTGCATCAGAGATAGCAAGCTCTGAAAGGACCTTACGGTTCATATCTACGCCTGCAACCTTGAGACCGTGCATAAGCTGTGAATAGCTGATTCCGTTCATGTGTGCGCCTGCATTGATACGTGTGATCCAAAGAGCTCTGTACTGTCTCTTCTTCTCCTTACGTCCTCTGTATGCGTTAGCAAGAGCTCTCATTACAGACTGCTTTGCTACGCGGTACTGCTTTGAACGAGCTCCTCTGTAGCCCTTAGCCATCTTGAGGACTCTATTATGCTTTCTCTTTGCGTTTAATCCGCCTTTAATTCTTGCCATTTTAATTTCCTCCTAAGTCGACTAAAGATTAGAGATACGGAAGTATCTTCTTCATTGTTGCTGCGTTTGTTGCATCTGTTACAACGTCCTTAACGAGATGTCTCTTTCTCTTTCTTGTCTTCTTTGTAAGGATGTGAGACTTGTTAGCATGATTTCTTACAAGCTTGCCTGTTCCGGTCAGCTTGAAACGCTTTGCAGCTGCTCTTTTTGTTTTGAACTTCTTTACTGCCATATCTATTTCCTCCTGATCAATATTTACTATGATTATTTTTTCTTCGGGCTGAGGATCATAACAAGGCTTCTGCCCTCCGCCTTTGACGGCTTGTCTACCTGAGCACACTCAGCCAGAGCTGCCGCAAAATCATCCAGAATATACTTGGACTGTCCCATTCTGGACATCTCTCTTCCCCTGAATCTCAGGCTGACCTTTACCTTGTTGCCCTTCTCAAGGAACTTCCTTGCGGCCGAGATCTTTGTGTTAAGGTCGTTTGTATCAATATTAGGAGTTAAACGAACTTCCTTGACCTCTATGACGTTCTGCTTCTTCTTCTGTTCCTTTTCTCTGCGTCTCTGCTCATAGCGGTATCTTGAGAAATCGATGATCTTTACTACCGGCGGCGCTGCATTAGGTGCGATCTTGACAAGATCCACTCCTGCTTCCTCTGCCAGTCTGAGAGCCTCCTGAGAGCTCATGACTCCGAGCTGTTCTCCGTCCTCGCCGATCACTCTGACTTCCTTATCCCTGATCTGCTCGTTTACCTGTACATTAAGCTCGCTAATATTAACACACCTCCCCTAAAAAAATAAGCGAACACCCAAAGGTATCCGCATTAATTCTACAGCAAATATGATATTGCCGAATTATTGACCTGCGCAGCCTGCTGCACGAGGTGAGGCGGATGACCTTCTTTGTTTTTCAAACATATGAATTTTATACTATCTGTATATACTTGTCAATCGTTTTTATTATCGTTTCAGCGTCGTTTTCCGGGATTTCGGTATTAATAACCGATCACGCTGTCACGGAAAGATCCCGGGAGAATGTCGGATACGGCAATTTCCCGGGATCCCTTTGTTTCTGATCGTTTTATCGTCCGATCATCATAAAATACTACGGTCTGTATTTTCTATTATCACTTCTTAAGCTCTGTAAGGATCTTTACAGCATCCATAGCGATCTTGAGCTCCTCATCTGTAGGAAGCAGGTAAACCTTAACCTTGGAATCATCTGTGGAAATAAGTGTCTCCTTGCCTCTTACATTGTTTCTCTCAGGATCGATCTTTACTCCGAGGAAGCCGAGATACTCGTCGCAGATGATCTGACGTGTAACTGCGTCGTTCTCACCTACGCCTGCTGTGAAGCAAATGCAGTCCACGCCGTTCATTGCTGCGGCATATGCTCCGATGTACTTTGCAACTCTGTAGCGGAATGCATCAAGAGCGTTCTTTGCATCCTCATTTCCTTCCTTGGCTGCGTTCTCGATATCTCTGAAATCTGATGAGATGCCGCCGCTCATGCCGAGTACACCTGACTTCTTGTTGAGAACATTAAGGATACCGTCTATATCAAGGTTCTCCTTCTTGCAGATGTACTGCATAACTCCGGGATCAACGCTTCCTGAACGTGTTCCCATGATAAGTCCCTCCAGCGGAGTAAGACCCATGGAAGTATCTACGCACTTTCCGCCGATGGATGCAGAGATGGAGGCTCCGTTTCCGAGATGAGCAACGATGACCTTTGCCTTCTCCGGATCAAGTCCTGCGATCTCGATAGCTCTGTGAGATACATAATCATGAGATGCGCCGTGGAAGCCGTAGCGTCTTACCTCATAGTTCTTGTAGTAGTCGATAGGAAGAGCATACAGATAAGCCTTTGGCTCCATTCCCATTCCGAATGCGGTATCGAAGGTTCCGCAGTTTGGCTTGCCTGGCATTGCCTTCTCACATGCCTCGATTCCGAGGATGTTTGCAGGATTGTGAAGCGGAGCAAGGTCTGTGCATCTGCGAAGGGCATCCTTAACCTCTTCATCAATGAGTACGGACTTGGCAAACTTCTGTCCGCCGTGTACTACTCTGTGGCCGATAGCATCGATCTCGTCAACAGACTTGATAACGCCGTGCTCGGCATCTGTGATAGCAGCAAGAACCAGATCAACAGCCTTCTGATGATCCTTCATCTCTTCCTTGATAACATAATTCTCTTTGCCCGGAACCTTATGTGTAAGCATTGAACCATCAATTCCGATACGCTCCACAAGACCCTTGCAGAGTACCTCCTTTGTATCCATCTCGATGATCTGATACTTAAGAGAGGAGCTTCCGCAGTTAATAACTAAAATCTTCATGATTCACCTCAATATAATATATCTGTCGAAGCTGTCCGGTACTGTGCCGGACAGAAAGCAGGTTTATTGACTCAAATTAAATAATAGCTTTTCTCAGGCAATGATCGTACCCTTCTGATCAGGAGCACAGAGCGCTGCATTTGCCTCATCTGTATCAATATGCATAGCAAGAGCGTAGCTGTCGGAAACTCTTACTACGGTATCATCAAAAATCAGCTTTCTTCCCTTGCCGGAATCGATAAGAACCTTTACGATCTGTCCGTTTTCAACACCCATCTCAGCAGCATCCGCTGTTGTCATATGGATATGTCTCTTTGCTACGATAACGCCTTCCTTAAGCTCTACTTCACCGGCCGGTCCCACAAGCTTGCATGAGCCTGAACCCTCAAGCACACCCGACTCACGAACAGGAGCATTGATTCCGAGTGATCTTGCATCTGTAGCTGAAAGCTCTACCTGGTCGATCTTGCGGCACGGTCCGAGAATGGACATCTTGGTCTCACCCTTTGTTCCTACAACAGTGATCTTCTCATTTGAAGCAAACTGTCCCGGCTGTGAAAGCTCCTTCTTGAGTGTGAGCTGGTATCCGGCACCGAAAAGAATCTCAAGTGTCTCCTGAGTTACATGTGCGTGACGTGCACTTGTCTCAACGATGAATTCCTTTGCCATTTTGTAATCCCTCCAAAAATATCATATATGTTTTTATTTGCTGATAACCATCAGAACTTCTCAAATCTCACTACATCCGTTACGAATATAGTGGCTCCGCCGACCTCGATCTGCATAGGCATGGTCGAATAATTGATCATGTTTACGCCGGATATGAAAGGCATGTCGATCGTGATCTTCTGGCTCTCTCCGCACTCGTTTTTTATCACCTCGATCGCCTTGTCCACCTTTTCATCCTCAGTACAGATCATGAGTGTGACATTTCCCTTGCGCAGAAATCCTCCTGTGGTGGAAAGCTTTGTGATACTGAATCCGCACTTGCTGAGAGCGGAAGTAACTGTATCCTGATTATCATTTCTGACTATAGCATAAATTAGCTTCATAAGCTGACCTCCAGATAATCTTAATCCGGCCGCCGTACGGTACCGCTCCGAAATATCTCAAAACCACACCGTTCAGTTACCATAGTTAAAAAAATAATATCACACAAAAGCCTGAAAATCCACAGAACAGAACTACAATTCGCTGTATTAAAAATAATACCTGCAGCGGCGTCCGAGCTGCCGCCAATACCTTATTCTATGATTTCCGACAGTCCGTCCTGAGGTGCCACCGACAGTCTGACCAGCTCCGCCGCCTCCGCGCCTCTTCTCCTTGACAGACGCTCCGCCACAGTTGCAACCGCCTTCTCATGAGTGTTGTTTTCCATGCTGAGATGGGCAAGTACTACATTTTTAAGTCCCGGAACAAATATCCTTGACAGAAGGTCCCCGGCATCATTGTTGCTCAGATGCCCTCTCATCGACATGATCCTTCGTTTGAGCATTGCCGGATAGGGACCGCTGCTCAGCATTGCCAGGTCGTGGTTCGCCTCCAGTATCAGTGCGTCAAGATCCGACAGATGATCTGCGATATAATCATCATAATGGCCGCAGTCGGTAATAACCGCAGTGTGAGTTCCGTCAGAGCCGCACTCGAACCTGAAGCCGCAGGGCTCGGAGGCATCATGATATATCGTATACGGAAAAACATCAATATCCCCGACTGTGACCGCAAAATCCGCCCTCAGAGGCTCCATCAGTCTGCGCCCCGCATAATTAAAATACTCATCTCCAAAGACCGTTGGCAGGGCGTTCAGGGTTCCCTCAGTAGCATAGACGGGAATACCGTATGCAGACATAAGTCTCTTCAGACCCTTGATATGGTCTCCGTGCTCGTGGGTCACCAGAACCGCATCGATGCTTTCTATTTCTGTATCCAGTATTTTGAGAGAGTCCGCTATTCTTTTTGCCGAAATGCCGCAGTCGACCAGAAGCCTTGTGTTTTCGGAGCTTACCAGTATGGCATTGCCCCTGCTTCCGCTCGACAGGCTTACAAGCCGCACAGCAGCTCCTTTACCCTTCCGGCTGTCTCCGTCAGACTTCCCGAATTATCTATGATATATTGGGAATAAGCGCTGAATTCCTCATCGGAGCACTGACTTTCGATCATACTGATGCATTTTTCGACGCTGTATCCACGGCTTGCCGCAAGTCTGTCTATCCTTACCGCCTCATCCGCATAGATAAACCATACCTCATCGCACATGTCTGCAAATCTCTCGCACGGCAGTGCCGTCTCCACTGCTATGTCCGCATCTGATCCCTCTGATTTTTTCGTATCCTTTATCGTATTTTCCACGCTATCCCAGACTATAGGATGTATGATCTCATTCACTCTCTTCTGAACATTTTCGTCGGAATAGATCATCCCGGCGAATTTCACCTTGTCTATCGCTGAGCCCATCCCTGAGGTGAGTATCTTATCTCCAAACTCCTCTGTCAGGGCAACATAACCGGTTCCGCCCGGTTCCTCACATTTTTTTGCTATATCGTCGGTAAGGAGGAGCCTGAAGCCGTATTCCCTTGCAAGAATATCGGTCACGGCGCTTTTTCCGCTTCCTACTCCTCCGATCAGTCCTATTACCAATTCCGTTCCTCCTTCGAGGTAATTTAATGTTATTTCAGCCGCCCAGTCTTGGCAGCTGCCCGTTAAGAAACTCTATTGCCGCGTCTATGCCTGCGTCGCTGAATTCCACATCGGTGCTTTCTATCTGTTCAGGATCTGTATTGTCAAAGGAAAACGGTCCCTCCCAGGCATATACTCTCAGAACCGTTACCGGCTTCTGCTCCGCCTCCGCTTTTGCATCCCCTGCCGCCTGTATATCTTCCGGCTCGGGCATTACTTCCGTCTTTTCCAGCTTATAGTTCATCCTGCGCTTCGAACCGGTATAGGCGCTTTTTTTCAGAAATGACAGCGGCAGCAGATCCTTCCTTATCACCTTGTCGCTGATCATATCCGGTTTAATGACAGTCATACCATGTATCTCCGATCTTTATATCCGCGCTGAGCTTTACAGGCAGATCCGCAGCCTGCTCCATACAGGTCTTCACTATCTCGCATACCCTGTCCAGCTCATCCGGAGCAGTCTCGATAAGAAGCTCGTCATGAACCTGCAGCACCAGCCTCGACTTCATCCCCTTGAGGGCTGCGGCAGTGCTGTTCATTGCTATCTTCATTATATCGGCTGCCGTGCCCTGGATCGGTGAATTCATTGCTATTCTTTCACCGAAGCTCCTCTGCATAAAGTTGGATGACTTAAGCTCCGGAACGGGACGTATCCTGCCGAAATATGTTTTTACGAAGCCCTTTTCTTTTGCCTCGGCAACACACGCATCCAGATATTCCTTTACCCTTGGATAGCTCCTGAAATACTGCTCTATGTACTCGTTTGCCTCCTTGCGGCTGATAGAGAGTCCCTCCCCGAGTCCGAAGGCGGATATTCCGTAAACTATACCGAAATTAACAGCCTTGGCATTTCTTCTCATTTCCGCAGTCACCCCGGCGAGCGGAACATGAAATACCTGTGATGCTGTCAGTGCATGGATATCCACAGCATTTTTATAGGCTTCTATCAGCACCTTATCGCCTGACAGAGCCGCAAGTATACGCAGCTCCACCTGGCTGTAATCGGCATCCACGAATACGAACCCTTCCCGAGGCACGAATACCCTTCTTATCTCCTTGCCCTCCGCCGTTCTTACAGGAATATTCTGAAGGTTAGGCTCCGTGCTGGAGATGCGTCCGGTGGCCGTTATGGTCTGGTTGAATGTACCGTGTATCCTTTCATCAGGTCCTATGTATTCATCAAGGCCTGCGGCATATGTGGAATACAGCTTGGTAAGCTGTCTGTATCTCAGGATCTTTGGTACTATCTCGGATTCTCCGGCGATCTTTTCCAGCACATCCGCCGCTGTGGAATATCCTGTCTTTGTCTTCTTTCCGCCGCTGATGCCGAGCTTTTCAAACAGTATCACTCCCAGCTGCTTCGGCGAGTTGATGTTGAAGCTTTCTCCCGCCAGCTCGTATATCTCTCCTGTCAGTTCGTCGATCTGCTTCTTCAAAAGCGCTGCATATTCAGCCAGAGATGCTCTGTCGACTCTTATTCCGGCGTTCTCCATATCGTTGAGAGTATATACCAGAGGCATCTCTATTTCGTTGTACAGCCTGTCTGTTCCGTCCTTTTTCAGTCTTGCTGTCACACTCCTGTCCGCAAGATACGGAATTACCGCATTCATAGCTATGAATCTTACCGCATTCTCTCTCGTTTCCTCCGAATCAAGAGCTGCGCACGGGTTCTTCTTTCCCAGCAGCTCCTGTCTGCTCTCCACGCTTATGCCGAGCATGCTTTTGGCAAGATCGTCATATTCATAGCTGCTGCGTCCCGGATCCGTCACATACAGAGCTATGGACAGATCTGATATCCTGTCATTTTCAGCTGCGGCGACAGCCTTAAGCTGAGTCTTAAGATCAAGGGTGACTATCCTTTTTCCCTCCGAGACAAGTCGATTTACAAGCCCTCTGATATCGGATATAAGCTGTTCTCCCGTGTATTCCTCGCCGGACATGATCACAAAGCTGCGTTTTTTATTGAGCGTAAGTCCTGCCGCAGCTCTTTTGACTCCCATAAAGCTGTCTGTAAAAAGCGCCAGGCCGACAGTCTTTTCTTCCGAAGCATCGATATACGCCACCTGTGCCAGATACGGATCCGAGGTTACCCTGACCCTCTCAAGACAGTCCTTAAGCATCGATTCTGCAGGCTTTTGTCCGATCTGAACCTGTCCGGCAGGATCCTGTACGGCCTGATTCTGTCCGGTCTGATTCTGTCCGGTCTGATTCTGTTCGTTCGGTTCCTGCCCGGCAGTATTTATCTCGGCTGTATCTTCTCCGGCTGTATTGTGCTTATTGTCTCCTGTGCCGGATGCGGCTGTATTATTTTTTTCCAGCATTTTTCCGAATTTTACTGCTATGGTCTTTAATTCCAGCTCCCGGATCATATTCAGCGCCTCCGCCGTATATATTCCGGATGTGCTTCCTTTTCCGGTCAGAAGCTCTGCCGGGTCAAAATCCACAGGAGCAGAGGTATCTATGGTTGCCAGCTGCTTTGACAGCACCGCCATATCATAATGCTCTGTCATCGCCTTCATCGCACGCGGCGGTCTGATTTCCTCCGCATGCTTCTTTGCATTTTCGATAGAATGATACTTTACGATGATATCCGTCGCTGTCTTCTCACCTACTCCCGGAAGTCCCGGAATATTGTCCGAGGTGTCTCCCATAAGAGCCTTCAGATCGATAAACTCCTTAGGCGTGACCCTGTATTCCTCAAGAACATTTTCAGGATAATAATTAAAGACTTCCGTTCTGCCCTTTGAGGTCTTTGGAATTGCCACCTTGATGTTGTCGTCGCAAAGCTGCAGTAGATCTCTGTCTCCGGAAACGATAGTAACCTCACAGCCCGCATCCCGGCTTCTTGCCGCTGCGGTTCCGATCAGGTCATCCGCCTCATAGCCCTCCAGCTCCAGAACAGGAATGTTCATCGCCTTCACCAGTCGCCGCATCAGAGGAACCTGCTCCAGAAGCTCCGCAGGCATAGGCTTTCTTGTGCCCTTGTATTCCGGAAACAGCTGTGTGCGCTTCAGCTTATGTCGCTCCAGATCAAAGGCTACAGCCACATTGTCAGCCTGCTCCTCTTCTATACATTTAAAAAGAATATTAAGAAATCCATACACTGCATTTGTATGGATTCCTGTCGATGCTGTCAGAAGCGGTATGCCGTAATATGCTCGTGACAAAATGCTGTGTCCGTCTATCAGAAGTAATTTATTCATGGTCTAATACCCCAAAAAGAATACCCGGAAGAATACAAACAATGCTCCCGTCAGCGCCCAGAAGGTCAATGTTCTGAAGACATTTGACAGGATCATCAGCTTCTTTCTCATTTCCATATATTCCTGACTGTTTCTGAGTTCATGCCTGTATGCGGACGCAAGATTAAAGCCGGAATCCTTTTTCCCCAGCCTTATTACCGCCTCATGAACGATATAATTGATCTCCAGCTCCTCACAGCAGCTGTCGCAGGTCTTTAAATGATTCAGAAAAGCATTGAGCTGTTCATCATCCAGCCTGTCATTCAGAAAAGCATCTATTTCCTTGTTGAATGTGATACAATCCATGCCGTAATTTTACTCTAATCGCAAAACAATGTAAATAAGCGTCTGCCGCGGCATAATCTTCACTCCGTACCGCCGGGGCATGCCGCAGCCCGAGCTTGCGGAAAAATATCTCAGGAATTACAGAGGATACTGTACCCTGAAATAAACCAGCTTAGAAATAGCAAAAACCCCGGATCGTTCCGAGGTTTCTGATCGATGCCGGCGGCGGGACTCGAACCCGCATGGTTTCCCGCATGATTTTGAGTCATGTGCGTCTGCCAATTCCGCCACGCCGGCTTATTCTGATGGAATACGGTCTTTTTATACCATAAAAGTTTGTGTTTATCAAGAGCTCACAGGCTGTCCGAAACAGTGCCCGGACAGCCTGAAAATAATGCTTTGTTTACATAAATGCGCAGGACGGATGTTTCCGTTTACTTAGGACTTCTTATAACCGCACTTAGGACATACACCGTTCTCGTTGAGTGCGATGCCGCAGAGCGGACAGCGGTCAATCTCCTTGCGTGTATCATACTCCTGTGATGCGGCATTTACTCCGCTGGTAAAGGTGAGCTTGGCAATATTAAGCTTATCCTTGAGAAGGTCGTAAACGATCTTGATCATTCCCTCTACAGTCATGGTCTCCTTTGTTACCACAAGTCTGCATTCCGGGAACGCTTCGCAAAGCTCAGTCTTGAATGCCGGACCCTTCATCTTGTTTGTAGGAGCTCCGTCCTTGATTCCCTGCTTCTCATAGACATCAAGGATTGCCGGAAGAAGCGGATCATCCTCTCTGAGAATAAGAGCATGATCGAAGTTCTTGAGCACTTCCCATGCGGTTTTCTGTATCTCGTTGCAAGGGAAGACCATATTAACGCCCGGCTCTATCGAATCCTCGACCTCAATGGTCAGTACTCCGGTATGACCGTGAAGATACTGTGCCTCTCCCTTGAATCCATAAAATCTGTGTGCGTACTGCAGATCCAATGTTGTGATGCTTCTCATTTTCTACCTCCTTATCTGATATTTGTCATGATGTATTCTTTTTTCTGCACTCCGGACAGATATAAAACACCTTAAGATCATATGAGATAAAATCCTCGCCCAGCTGCCTGCGAAGAGGCAAGGTCAGATCTTCAAAAGAAATATCCATGATCCTTCCGCATTTTCTGCATATCAGATGATCATGCCTTTGTACCGTATCATATCTATCCTGCATACCTTCGACTGAAACCCTGCGAACAAGACCCGACTCACAAAGCTTGTTCAGATTATTGTACACCGTTGCCTGAACAACACCGGGGTATATTTTCACAAGCTTATCGTATATTTCAGCCGGAGTCAGATGCTCATGACTTGTTAAAATAATATTATAGATTTCTCTTTCGTATTTTGTCATATAGTTAACTTATGATATTTTTTAGAACCGTTCTAAAAATATTATACTCCCTCTAATTTTAGTGTCAAGTGTATTTTACTGTCCGTTCTCCGGATGAATGCCGGCAGGTTTTCCAAATTATTGACCGGACAGCTGTTTGAGACTGTTCCCCGGATGCAGGCGATCCCGGCAGATGGTTATCTTTCATTATATTATATATTATCCGTCTGACTAATATCCGGTATTGACGTTTTATATAATTATATTTATTTCATATAATTATTGCTAAAATTTATATATATTGCCATTTTTGCGATATATAAAAGATATCGCAATCAGATATAAAGAAGTATTTCAATATATCATATCACTATGATATCATATAGCCATCAGTTAAGAAAACACTGATGCACAAAAAAATATAGTTTCTTAACGGAAGTTTTTAACTCCAAAAATACGCATTGTATAATGCCCTTCCCCCTTATCTCCCCCTTTTTTCTTCCGTTGTTGAAATTGTATGATATCAGATAACTGTTCATTTTTAATGGCAGTTTAAACAAGATCCGGATCGGCTGGCATGTCTGTCCGGATTTTTGTTTGTCTTTCCACAGGGCGGAATGTACTTTATCCTCCTTCTCATGCTATAATACCTCTGTTTAGGAGGATATAAGCTATGCGCATAGAAACAAAGATCACTCTGAAGGAATGGGTTCAGATCGGAAAAGAAATGTTTTCCGGCAGTTCCATGATGCTCGTACATCTTATCTGCGTCATTTGTATTTATTTTGCCTGCAAATACTATGCCCTGGGAAACGGAAAAATGTTCGCCTACTATATCATTCTGCCGATCGGTCTCGAATGTCTGACACTGTTTACCCGTTACAAGAGGCTCGACAGCCACAAAAAGTTTTTTATTCAGGAGTATTCCGACAAAGAGCTCACTCTTGTCTATCATTTTAATGACAAGGATTTTATGATTGAAAATCTTCTCACAGGTGACAAAACCACCTATGAATATAAGATCCTCGCAGAGTTCAGATACACACCGGATCATCTTATAATAGCAGCCTACGGACGACAGTTTTTCATCTTTAACCGAAGGACAGCCGAAGAGGCAGGTCTTACCGAATTTTTGCTTAAGAAAAACCCGGACATCAAAACAGAAAAAAAGAGAATCAGAGGATAATCATTATGAATATTCTGCTTATTAATTCATGCGTAAGACCTGAATCAAGAACAAAACGCCTTTCCGACCGTCTCATCCGAAGACTCGTCAGCAGTACAGGCTCAGACACAGAAGTAACCGTAAATGAAATAGAGCTTCAAAAGGAAAGCATTCAGCCACTGGACTTTGCATCACTTTCTGATAGGGATAAGCTTGCGGCTGCCGGAGATTTTTCCTCCGATATGTTTAGATATGCCCGCATGGTAAGCGAAGCAGATATCCTTGTTTTTGCTGCTCCGTTCTGGGATATGTCCTTTCCCGCCAGCCTGAAGGTGTTCATTGAAGCCGTTATGGTCAAGGGGCTCGTATTTTCATATGCTCCCGACGGCATGCCTGTCAGCCTGTGCAGAGCATCCCGTATGTATTATGTTTCCACCGCAGGCGGTCCTGTCGGTCCGGTTCATTACGGGTATGATTATATTAAAATGATCTCTGAGTATTTCTTCGGAGTGAAGGAATGCTGCCTGATTCAGGCGGAAATGCTGGACATGGACGGTATGGATCCTGACAGGATCGTAGATGACAAGCTTAATGAGATCGATGCGCTCCCGCTGATGTAATCGATGTGTATACGCAGCTTACAGATCATCCTTTACTTATGTGGCTGCAGCACTAAGAGGACCCAGCAGCGCAGCATGGAGGGATCATCCTTCACTTATGTGGCCGGAGCTGTTGAGACCGGACAGTCTTTTTATCCTGATAATATTCGTAAACAGACCGAAGCCGTCGCCGAGAGAGTATCCCTCCAGCTCCTTAAGATCTATATAATATTGTTCGCCCCAGCTGGATACGGCTGCCATGTCTCCTTCCATACCCGTTATCACAAAAAAATGGTTGCGGACGGATTTTTCCCATACATACCTGCCGGATTCCTTTCGGTAGAGCCTGAGTCCTCTCACAAGCCTGCTTTTGAATATTCTGTGAAAGCCGGCTCCTACACAGATTGGAACGGGTATGTCCTTTTCCAGCTGTCTCCTGATATTTTCTGTAAGCTTTCCCGGAATACAACCCCACGCTGCCCTGAATCCGTTTTTTCTTCTAATATTCAGAAGATTCATAAAAAAAGGCAGGGCAAAGCCCGGTATGCCGCGAAACGGAATAGTCGGAAAGTATCTTCGTATTCTCCTTATCACCCTCAGATATGCTTCCTTCGAAATCGGTATTTCTGTCCTCCCCTCGATATACATCAGAGTGTCAGCTGCCGCTATCACACTGCAGCCGCACCTTTTCAGCATTCCGTCGAGCCAAAGCTGACTACCTCCGTTGGACAGTATATCCCCGTCCTTTACCGAGACATACGGCTTTGAAAGCTGTATAAGCTGTTTTTCGTCCCCTGGCTCTTCTTCTGACAGAGGACATTCAGAACTCTTCATAAATACTATCAACCCTTCTCATAAATCATCTCTGAAAACACACTATAACCGTCTGTGGAGACATCTCAGGGATCTTCCCTAAAGACACGCTATAACAGTCTGTGGAGACATCTCAGGAAGCAAGCCGGGAAATCAGTCGGCTTCATCCTCCTGTGCTTCAATACAAGGCAGATCATTGAAGCATTCCACTACCCTGTCATAGAGGTCATCATCTTCGATATCGAGTATTTCAAATTCCTCACACTCCCCGTCCGTCACTCCTGTCGGCACATACTCAAAAAGATAGACCATATCATCCTCATCCTCAGGTGCGAGTGCAATATACTTTGCTCCTTCAAAATCAAATACCGAGAGGATAAGACAGTCCACCTGCTCTCTTCCCTCTTCAAAATCCATTACAACAAACTGAAGCTTCTGCATTTCTTTCTCCCCTTTATTATTGCCTCTTTGCATTGATCCTTCTCATATTCAGGTCGTATTCCAAAATATAGCTTATTCCGGTCCCGCTGTCCTTATCCTTTTCGTTTCTTATTACAGTTTCTCCCTTAAGCAGTCTTTCAAACTCCTCATCGGTCACAACGATATCGGTTCCTTCAGGTGTTTTATATCCTCCGACTCCGCAGCCGTTCCTGAAATTCGAACAGAAAAAGCCCTTCGGTCCCGACAGTATGCTACCCGTACATTCCGGGCATTTTCCGACTATAGGATATCTGCGGGAGATGCTTTCCGACCTGTTATTTCCTGCAGTAACAGATTTATCTTCACTCAGGCTCATGCGGCGGATATCCTCCACCATCATTCTTACCTCTGACCTCATTTCTTCCTCAAAGCTGTTCAGCCTGAGCTCTCCGTTTCTTATCTGCTCCAGCTTTTCCTCCCATTCTCCGGTCAGATCCACCTGACAGATCTTTCTGTCCTTCAGCTTCTCATATATCCGCATTCCCTCATCCGTAGGAACGATATACTCCTGTCTTTTTTCTTTCTTTCTCTGAAGATACTTATCTCTGCTTATCAGCTCTTCGATTATAGCCGCCCTTGTGGCGGGGGTGCCGATCCTCAGTGCTCTTCCGAGGCTTTTCAGCC
Organism: Clostridiales bacterium; assembly: GCA_029100885.1. Lineage (GTDB taxonomy): Bacteria > Bacillota > Clostridia > Lachnospirales > Lachnospiraceae > Avilachnospira. Next base: position 15,321 of record JAQXPY010000079.1, read on the forward strand.
TCTGCTCGTTCAGAAACCTGTGAGGCGCCTCGCATACAGCTATCAGATCCGCATCAGTAAAACGCTTCGGACAGGAGGAGGTCTTTTCAGTCGGTTCAAAGCCCTCCGTCTCCAGCTCGTCCCCGGCTCTGTGCGTAGGGATGAGAGCATCTGTGAATTTTGTACCGAACAGTTTTGTATATCCCTCATCCACAACGGTTTTTCCGGTGCTTCTGAACCGGTTTCCGTTTATTTCCGTAATCAGCAGTGTTTTTTTCTGGATCAGAGGAGGCATAAAGATAGCTGTAAACTGCCTGCAAATCAGACTGTATATATCCTGCTGTTCCTTTGAAAGTGAATTAAAATCCGGTCTGTAGCCGGTGGGGATCAGAGCCGAATGTCCCGCCTGCTTCAGCTGCTTGTCATTTACCCACTTTTTTGAGGTCCTGACTTTTTTTATGGCTCCGTTGGTTATTGTTTTGATATGCGGCTCCAGCTCAGGAACGCACATGGCCGATTTAAGCAGCTGATACAGATCCTCATTTCCGGAAATGTATTCACAGTCGGTTCGAGGATAGGATACATAACCCTTTTCATATAATGCCTGGATTATCTCCAAGGTTTTAGCCGAGCTGTAGCCCAGCTTTCCCGCTGCTATCTGGGCTGTTGCCAGCTTAAAAAGCTTAGGCGGCTGTGTCTGTGTTTTTTTTGATTCGTACCTTATGACTGCTGCATTGCCGCTGAGTGAAGCGATAAGCCGCTCCGCCTCCTCTTTCGTTTCAAAATAGACGGTTCCCTGAGCTTCGTCCCTGTCCTCATCTGCGGTATCCTCCGCGGAGGCCTTCCGTTTTCTTCCGGCATTTCTTTCCGAAGCTTCCTTGCGTAAATCTCCTCCGTCTCCCGCAGTTTCCTGTTTTAACTCAGGCGATCTGTTTTTTGATGCTTCCTCCCCGTCCTCAAACAGCGTCCCCGAAAATCCCTCGCGGTACAGTACCTTTACGCCGTACACCGTTGAAGGCACAAAATTCAGTATTTCTATCTCCCGTCTGCAGACAATAGCCATGATCGGAGTTTTCACCCTGCCGCAGGCTACCCTGGAATTCAGCTTCAGCGATGCCGCCCTTGAGATATTCATTCCGACCCTGTAGTCCGAGTGCTGTCTGGCATAGGCCGCGCTCAGAAGATTGACCAGCATGGGATCGTGATCGTCATCCCTCAGGGAGCGAAGCGCCTTCAGCACCTCCTGCTCTGTTGTGTCATTGCACCAGAAACGCTTCACAGGAATACGGGTCCTGTTCAGCTCTGCCAATACTATTCGTATCAGCAGTTCTCCCTCCTGATCCGGATCCCCTGCATTGATAATGAAATCATATCCTCCGGCATCAAGCTCCTTTCTGATGGCATCAAATCTTTCCGCAGCGGTCTGAAATCTTCCTGAACGCTTTTCCTCGATGACCTTATATCTCCAGCCTCCGTGATTTTCCGGTTCGATGGGCAATGTCTGCCACTGCCATTTTTTCAGCGCCGGATCCATTTCATCAGGCAATACTAAAGTAAGGAGATGTCCGCGCTGCTCCATAAACCTGATCTCACACGGAATCTCCTGTCTGTATTTTTTGTATACTGCCTCTATCGTTCTTCTGAGGCTGGGTTTTTCTGCTATTAATAATGCTTTCAACTATTCACCGTTTTTCCCGGAAATAAGAATATTTATCGTTTTACGGATAATATAAATATTTATCGTTTTACGGATAATATGAATATTTACTGTTTCTCCGGGAAATACAGATTGAAGTCAACATTTCCCGTAATTCCGTCTACTTTCCCGGTGTCCTTATACTGCCACATCTTATATTCATACGGATAATAGAAATCCGAGTCATACGCAGCAAACCATTTATCATACTTTTCAAGCTCTGAAAGCTCCACAAGCTCTAAAGCTCCGTGAATATTAAAGTAGATCATAGGCTCATAGCCTGCTTCGCTGATCCTTTCACAGTAATATTTAACTATCTCTGTTCTTTCCTCTCTGGTCAGCTGCTCCATCCTCTCGTTCTTTCCTGCGACGTCCTCCACATCCACGACCACCGGATAGGAAATATCATATGCGCCGAGCAGTCCCGAAAGCATACTGATCTCTTCATCTACTTCTTTCTTTGTTATTGCCTGGGTAAAAATATAAACTCCGGTCTTGATGCCGTTGGCCGCTGCATTTTCGATATTGGTCCTGAAGGTCTTGTCCTCCACGAGCCTTCCTGTCTCATAGCCTCTGTACATAGCTCTTATCATGGCAAAGCTGATATTGGAGGAGGCAACCTTTTCCCAGTCAATATCTCCCTGATGCGCAGACACATCTATTCCCTTCTCAACCTTCAGGTCTCCGTCCACATACCCCCATGTCCCGTCAGTGTTTTTCCTGACCTTTTCCGGATCAAAGCTATGCTTTTTCAGAGACTTATCCACAGGATAAAAGCTGTATCTGTTGTCATAATACAGAACCAGATCCTCCGGATAATACTTCCTGAGGATGGATAGGGTGCTCTCTCCCTCCGAAAAGGACTGTCTGATGCCCTCAAGCCTCTCCTGCTCCGCCGTGATCTCCACGGCATTAATCCTGTTGTTATCCTTTTCTCTAAGGCCTACGATCAGTTTGAAGCCTATGATTCCGAGAGCAGCACTGAAACATATGATCACGAGCAGTGCCGGAAGCACATGGCCCCTGTGGTTTCTGCTTCTGTTTCTTGACAGCCTTCCCGCGCTTCTGCGGCGTCTCTGTCCGGTATGCACATCCCTGTCCTTTCCCGGCTCTTCCGTATGAGTATCGGTCTTCACATCTTCATCATACAGTTCTTCAAATTTTGTGATTCTGTCCATAGCCTGTATTTCCATGCATTATATCTTAAGCATATGTTTGTATTCGTTCTTACCTGCCGCTGTTGGCAATGCTCTTATCAGCCGCTGTTGATAATGTCTATTGTCATTCGCCGTTTATAATGCTCTTGTCAGCAATTATATCCCGCCTTCAGGGCACTTACAATTTAAGCTTTTATAAAGCTTCGCCGAAAGCGGCAGCTCGAGTCCGTTGGCTTCCAGCAGTTCCTTATCCGTCAGAATATCCCTGGTCGGTCCGGAAGCCGCCACTCGACCCTCGGACAGCAAAATGACTCTGCCGCAGATATCCCACACCATATCCAGATCATGTGTGGCTATCAGCTCGGTACACTTCAGTTCATTGAGAACATTAATAAGCCTGCGCCTGTTACCGGGATCCAGAGAGTTGGTAGGTTCATCCATGATAATGACCTCCGGCTTCAATGCCAGAACCGATGCGATGGCTGTCAGCTTCTTTTCCCCTCCGGACAGCTTGTGTATCTGCCGGTTTTTCAGATGCTCCGATCCGGTCAGCTTCATGGCATCCTCTGCCATTCTTTCAGCCTCCTCCTCGGAATACCCGTAGTTTCTCGGTCCGAACATTACATCCTCCACAACTGTCGGCATAAACAGCTGACTGTCTGAATCCTGAAATACATAGCCTATATGCTTTCGGATCTGCGGCAGCGTATCCCTTGCAACAGTTATATCTCCCACACTGATCCTTCCGCCTTGTACCATTAACAGTCCCACCATCAGCTTAAGCATCGTAGTCTTTCCGGCTCCGTTTGCCCCCACGATTCCGATATGCTCGCCCTGTACTGTACTGAAGGATACGTTATCGAGTATCACTCTGCTTTTATCGTATGAAAATGTCACATTTTCAAGCTTCATAGGTCTTCCCCTTATGATCTTTCTTCCGTTTCAGGCTTCATGGTGCTTACTGTATTTCTTCTGTTTCAGGCTCCGCATTTTTTCTTTTATGAGCTATCTATCTTGCTCCGAACGATGCTGTCACGGCATTCCCCACCTCAACGACCACCGGCACCGAACGAAACAGGATCAGCACCGCCGCCCAGAATGATCCGAATGCAGCATCCCTGAGCCTTAGCCTTTCCTTCTGCCGAAAGACCGAAAAGCTTCCGTTAAAGCCTCTCAGCAGCATGCTCTCATAGACCCTTCCGGCTCTGTCTATGCTTCTGAGCAGCAGCTGTCCCACGAGAGCGCCCCATGCCTTAAAATGTATGCCCTTCTGCCCGGGAGCTCTCAGCGCATAGGCCTGCGAGATTCTTCCGACCTCTCCGAGAAAAAGGAATATGTATCTGTACATCAGCATTATCTGAGTCACTATCATTCTCGGAACATGCAATATCTCCAGTGCAAGGCAGATGCGCTCAGCCGAACAGGTGGCTGCCAGCAGATATGCAGCAAGTACTGTATAAAAGCCCTTGAGGATCAATGTCGCCATGGAGACCGCTCCTCCGCGTACAGCAAAAGCTCCGATCTGTATCACGGAACGATCCAGTAAAGGATTAAAGATTCCGATAATACAGATCAGAGGCAGTACAGCTCTTATTCTGCGCAAGGTATCCCTGAAGGATATGTCTCCCAGAATGAACATAGCCGCAGGATAGACAAACATCCCTGCAAGTCCGGCAATATCGTACTTTGAAAAAGACATCACCAGAGCTATATACATGACTGTAACCATCAGCTTGACCGGAGAATATATCCTGTTGATACCCGTATCTCTTGAAGCAAGTGCGTCAATATGATGCAGATCATACATCGCACCGTCGATCTTTGATGTCAAAAATAATCTCCTTTGTATACAGTATCTTATCTGCGGGTCTTTCGGAAGATACGCAGCAGCATACAGGAGCCCGCGCAGAACAATCCTACTATCAGGCTTCCTATCAGCCCGGAAAAGGATGTTCCCGCTGCGGATTCCGATGATCTGAAGGAATAATCCGGAAGTATGGACGAGATCTCCTGAACTTCAGCCGCCTTTTCATATAGTCCGCCCTCTGCCTCCAGCTCGGCTGTGCCCGCTGTCTTCTCTATGGACCATTCCAGTCCATCCGGATCTCCTGATGCCGCAAGAGACATCCCTCCGCCGATAAGAGCAGTGCAGACCGTCAGTATGACCAGTGTTGTCTTCAGATCAAATCTCGCTCTTCTGCCGGATGACGAGATGCCCCAAAGCAGCTCCGGTCTTGCGTCATACACAAAGCACAGCACCGCTGCGGTTATCAGACCCTCCACAAGCCCTATGATAAGATGAACAGGCTGCATGGCTGCAGCAAATACAGCAAAAGGAAGCTCCGTGACGCCTGAGCAGAGTGTTTCAAGAGTGACACTGAAGGCGCCAAGCTGCAGTGTCAGCACGCATCCGAGGATCGACGCAGTAATGATACGCGTTTTATCGGCTTTGCCTGTCAGCAGCGGCCTCCAGATAAGCAGTGCCCCGACAAAGCAGCCGTAAAAGGCCATGTTCCATATATTGCAGCCTAATGCAAGCAGACCTCCGTCGGCAAACAGCAGTGCCTGTATCAGGAGAATGCCTATCATGGTCAGAAAGCCTGCATGGGGACCCAGGATCGCCGAAAGCAGCATTCCTCCGCAAAGATGTCCGCTGGAGCCCGTTCCCGGAATTGTGAAATTGACCATCTGGGTCGCAAACACAAAGGCTCCCATTACTCCCATGACAGGGATCTTTTCCGGGTCATTTTCTTCTCTTACCTTCTTTATCGAATAAGCTGCCGCTGCAGCCGAACATGCGTACATAGTTCCGGCGACAGCCGGAGCAACAAGCGCATCCGCCATATGCATTGTATTATTCCTCCTCTTTAAGTTTTTAAGAACCACACATTGTCTAAAGCCGGCGGGATCATCTCTGCCTGATGCATTTTGGACAATACTGATGAGGATAGTTCCACGCCAGCTCTCTGCCGCATCTTCTGCATTTTCTTACAGGCAGTTCGTGAGTCTTCAGATATTCTGCTATATCCGCAGATATCGCCCTTCGTTCCTCTCTGATGACATCTCTCTGATCCCTGTCATAGCGATCAGCATAGCAATAGTACAGATCGCAGATGCTGAAGGCGGTTTCCATGGACTGAAGATCGTTTTTATCATAAAACGGGCGGAGATACTCCGCAGTCCTGCCTTCTATCCTGTCCATAGCCAGCCGCTGCCATATATCCATCAGCTGTTCCTTCTTTATGTCAAAAGGTATCGTGGCAAAGGAAAATATCAGCTCCTTATCCTCGGTATACTGCTCCATCCACTCACAGAGGGTCAGCATTTCACTGATGTCTCCCTTATAATACAATCCGTCATCCGGTATCTTTGACCACCTCAGCATGATCTCCGAAAGCTTTCCTTCTATCTGTATAAGCGATTTCTGGAAGCCTATCGGCGCATTCATGATAGGCTCTATCTTCTGTCTGTACAGAGAACGGATCCTGCCCTTGTCATACTCGGATGTAAAAAAGCCTTCATCATAGAGTCCGTATCGTCCGGCTCTTCCCGCTATCTGCTGTATCTCCTGAGGATACAGGAATCTTGTGGAAATACCGTCAAATTTGATCGTCCTTAAAAATACCACCCTTCGTATCGGCAGATTCATACCCATGCCGATAGCATCGGTAGCCACAATAACAGATGTTTCTCCCGATGTAAAGCGTTCCACTTCACTTTTTCTGGCATCATAAGGCAGAGCGCCGTATACCACGCTGCAGTTTATGCCTCTCTTTTGAAGAACCGCCGCGCAGGACAGCACATCCCTCTTGGAAAAAACTATCAGCGCATCACCTTCACTGACATAATCCGGAAAGATAAAAGGATCATTGTCAAACAGAAGCTTCGTCTGTCTGTGATGCCTTACTATCTCGTAGGAGTCCGAGCACTCTTCTATCAGGCTGATCACTATATCCTTGGCAAATTCAGCCATGCAGACATGTATCTCAGCCGCCTTGACTCCAAGGATGGCAGCGGTCCAGGCTCCTCCCCTCTGAATATCATCTATCATCTGTGCCTCGTCTATAACAGCCACATCATAGTATTTTGATGTATCCAGCATTTCTATAGTTGAGGACATATGTCTGGCTTCTTCGCAAAGCTCGGTCTCTTCCCCGGTCCTTAAGTCACACGGAGTGCCGAGATCGATCAGCCTGTCTCTTACCTCACAGGCTAACAGTCTCAGCGGAGCAAGGTAAACTCCCGAAGGAGCAAGCCGCAGCTCTTCAAGAGCATCGTGGGTCTTTCCGGAATTGGTAGGTCCTATATGAAGGATAAAATGTCTCTCAATTTCCCTTGCCTCCGGATACAGGTCAATATAATTATCGGGGATGCTTTCGAGAATATGCTTATCTATGCGTCTGTCATCGCCTCTTCTCTTTCTTGCCGCCCTGGAAATCTCCTCATAATTCTGATTTCTTGAGATCAGATTCTCTATCCTTTTTCTCGTACAGTAATGCTCTGTTCTGGCTCTCAGCTTTTCCTCTATATCCGTCTGTGAGAGCACAGCATAAACAGCCTCGGCAAATATCAGTCTGCCGCTGCCGTTAAACTCCTCAGCCTTTTCCTTCAGCTCTTTGTTATATTTTATAAGTCTTCCCGAAATATATCTGAGCAGCAGACCGTCAGGATCCAGCACCGTATCGATCAGCATACGGGAATTTGCTGTCAGATTGTCTATAAAGTCATCAAAATTATACTGACTGACCGGATCGTTATAGTATCTGTTTCTGAATTCATCGCCCTTGTGAAGTCTGCCTCCGTAGAGCGAGAAACGGTCATTTGAAAAGCTTACGTTTATTCGTCTTAAGGCATCCTGAACCAGCTTCTCCCATTCAGTATCCGTAATGCATTCTATGTCAAACTCCGCGGCGCTCTTTGCCGCCCTCTCTCTGAGCTCCGCTTCCTTAGCCAACGCTGCCGCCGACGGCTTTTTTTTCTTTTTTCTGTAATAGTATCCTGTCTTGCCTTTATTTTCCATACATGTCTTTTCTTATTCTGTAATCGGGGATCCCCAGCTCTCCTCTGTATTTGGCAACCGTTCGTCTGCTGATCTCATAACCTCTCTGATTCAGTATCGTGCAAAGCTGCGAATCCTTTAGAGGGCGTATTCTGTCCTCTCCCTCTATAAGTCTGCCTAATTCTATCCTTGCCCCCTGAGCCGATCCGCCTCCGTAAATACCGGCGCTCACATTTCTCGAAAAGAAATACTTTGCCGGAAGCAGTCCCTGCGGACACTGAACATATTTATTCATCACACATCTGCTGACAGTGGAAACGTGAACATTCAGCTCCTCCGCCGCATCCGCCATTGTCATGGGTCTGAGTATGTCTGAGCTGCCTTCAAAAAAATCCTTCTGAACCGCTGCAATATAATCAAAGCATCTCTTAAGTGTTGATTCTCTTCGGTCTATGCTGCTGATCAGTCTGTATGTCTCGTTCAGCTTATCTCTGAGATAAGCCTTCAGCTCTCTGTCCTCTGTGGTCCTGTACACTTCAAGATATTTTTCACTGACATTTACCACAGGAAGAGCATATTCGTTTGCCGCTGTACATACATTCCCGGCCTTATCGATATAAATGTATATGTCAGGTCTTACATATACTGTTTCTTCTCTTACAGAGAAATCATCGGAAATACTGCTTTTAAGACTCCCTATGAGTGAGACTGCCGTTCTTACCGCCTCAATGTCCTCTCCTGTTTTTACGGCAATATATCTGTAATCCTTTTTTCCGAGCGCCTCCAAAAACTCCGGAACAGCTATTCTGAGAGCAGTATTCAGGATGGGGCTTTCCTCAGAATATTTCCGCAGGAGCTGAAGTCTCAAAAACTCACTCGTATCCTCGGCTCCCACACCGGCTGGTTCAAGGCTCTTGATGACACCGGCTGCCTCCCGAATCATTTCCTCAGGTACTCCAATCTCCTTGACCGCCTCAAGGGAAGCGGTTGTCAGCATGCCGTTGTCCTCAAGCATGTCGGCAAGATATAGACAGACTGCCTTCAGACTCTTATTCAGTCCTTTGGACTCAATCTGATCCTTCACAAAAAAGCTCAGTGAATCGATATACTCATCCACTGCCCTGACTGAGGCCTCGGTCATACCGCGAAAGCCGTCCTCGTCACTGCGTAATGATCCTTTTACGGTTCTGTACTCAGTTCCCCTGAATCCGGACAAGACCTTCATCATCTCTTCCGATATTTCCGGATCCTTCTTTTCTATACATGGATTTTCCTTATACAGACTGTCTATATAATTGCACAACTCATCTGTGTTCATGCACAGCACAGTGATAGACTGCATCAGCTGTGGACTCAGCTGAAGCCTCTGGTACTGTCTCAGCGATATCTGATTTAGCAGCTCTGTTCCCACGTCTCTTATAACCCGGTCTTTTCACCCTTCTTTGTCGCTCATACGTATTGCCTGTCTTTTGTTTTGCCGCTTTAGTCAGAATCTCTGCAATCTTGATGCTGTCCTCAGCATGCCGTTGTCCTCAAGCATATCGGCAAGATATAGACAGACTGCCGCACTTATTTGTACGGCAGCCCTTGAATAATGCTGTATATTACTTTGTTCCGAAGATCCTGTCTCCCGCATCTCCGAGTCCCGGACAAATGTAGGCATTTTCATTCAGCTCACGATCCAGATGTCCGATATAGACCTCAACATCAGGATGTGCCTCATGAAGCTTCTTGATTCCCTCCGGCGCGCCGATGATTCCGATCATCTTGATCTTCTTTCCTCCGCGTGCCTTGATAAGATCAATGGCGTCTATTGCAGATCCGCCTGTTGCGATCATAGGATCCGTAACAACGATAACTCTCTCCTCGATAGGAGACGGAAGCTTGCAGTAGTACTCGTGCGGCTCATGAGTTACCTCATCGCGGTACATTCCTATATGTCCGACCTTGGCTGATGGAACAAGAGCCAGAAGTCCGGATACAAGTCCGAGTCCCGCTCTAAGGATAGGAACGATGGCAAGCTTTCGACCGGCAATTACCGGGCTCATGCACTTCTCGATAGGTGTCTCGATCTCTACGTCCTCGAGAGGAAGGTCCGACAGTGCTTCATATCCCATAAGCATGCCCAGCTCATCTACGATCGCCCTGAACTCGTTTGTTCCTGTGTTCTTGTCTCTCAGCATAGTGATCTTGTGCTGGATGAGTGGATGTGTGAACTCGTAAACATTGTCATAAAGCTGTTTCATGTAATGCCGCCTTTCTTAATGATTGTTTTACAACTGCGTTATATTACGTTACATTGCTTAGTCAATTGTCCATCGTCTAAAACCAACGCCTTTGCGGCTGCCTTATTCAATGACTGTCTTGGCTGCTATT
>JAQXPY010000080.1 GCA_029100885.1 Clostridiales bacterium
GAACGAATCGACAGATCCGGATGGGCTGAATTCAGCATCTGACCGTATGAGCGCTGCTCCATGACTGACAGTATCAGCATTGTTCTATGACTGATAGTTTGAATGCTGTGACCGGCAGGACTAAACAGTATCGGCGCGGGAGCATCTCCCGCGCCTCTGTTTTTTATGATTCAAAGCATTGTCAGGCGGTAACACCTCTCCACCAGACAACAAACTCATCACTGCCCATTCCGAAAAGCTCGCTCCTTGTTTTTTCTCCCGATGCCACAGCGATCAGCGCCTCGAAGATCTCTTCTCCCACCTGCTGCAGTGTTTTGTCTCCGTCAATGACGGCTCCTGCATTCAGATCCATGTCATCCCGCTGATGCTCAAAAAGCTGTGTATTGGAAGCTATTTTTAAGGTTGGATAATGCTGTCCTCCGTAGCAGGAGCCGCGTCCTGTGGTAAAAGCACACAGATTGCAGCCGCCAGCAAACATTGCAGCAGCCGATACCGGATCATACGATGGAGAGCTCATCACATTCAGTCCCGGCTTACTGATCTGTTCCGCATATTCTATTACATCATTGATCGGTGTGCTTCCACCCTTTTTAGCGCTTCCGAGAGCCTTTTCCAGAATATTTGTTATTCCTCCCGCCATGTTGCCCGGTGTGACCTTGCCGTTTATCTGGCTATCCGTGCCCTTGCAGTATTCCTTCCACCAGTTCATCATATCGATAAGCTTCTGTGCTGTCTCCTCCGAGCAGGCTCTTCTCACCAGAGCGCCCTCTGAACCTATGAGCTCTGTCGGCTCGGTTAGAACTGCTGTCCCGCCGTTTTTCACCAGCATATCAACTGCGATACCCAGAGCAGGATTTGCCGAAGAACCGGAAAATGAATCCGAGCCTCCGCATTCCATGGCAAGCTTAAGATGGCTTACAGATACAGGCTGTCTGCTGCATTTATCCGCTTCGGGAAGCATTTCCCCGACAAGCTCTATTCCCCTTGCCAACGCTTTTACGGAGCCGCCCTCTTCCTGAATCACAAGACGCCTGAGCATAGCTCCCATCTGAAGTCCGGTCTCTTCCATAAATGCATCGATATTGTTGGATTCACAGCCCAGTGAGCAGACCACCGCTCCGGCCATGTTAGGGTTATTTATATGTCCTGCAAGAAGCTTACGCAGTATGGTCATAGGTACTCCTGTCTTTTCCAGACCGCACCCTGAGGAGGTTATAAGAGGTATGACCGCATCGACATTCGGGTATTCTGCTAAGATCTCCTCAGAGAAATGATCGGCTATCTTTCTTACGACCGTTGCCGCACAGTTGCTGCATGCAATGATACATATACAGTTTCTCGTTCCCACCTTTCCGTTTTCTCTGACATACCCCATAAAGGTACGCTGTTTCTCCGCCGGAAGGATCTCCACAGGCTTATAATCTGCGCAGAAGCAGTATTCCGTAGAGGATGTATCAAAATGGATGTTGTGATCGTGCATATGAGTGCCCGGTTCAACATCACAGGATGCATATCCGATGACCGTATTGTATTTTAATATCGGTTCATCCTTACAGATCCTTCGTGAGGATATTTTATGTCCGACCGGAACATCGGTCATTACAGTCAGATTTTCCTCTTCAATGAAGGTACCTGCAGGAACCGAACGTCTGGCAATTACTATATTGTCATTCTGATCCAGTCTGATTACAGGCGATGTATTCTTTTTTTCCATTGCTCCGTGCTCCTCACTTTCGCAATCTGACTCCAGCATCAAAAGCCCTCGCTCACGCTTTCAAGCAAGCTTGTGCGTGACTCTTTTTCCAAAAATACACGGATCAACTCGGGCTCTTGGTGCTTGTATTTACATGTATTTCCTCAGCTTTTCGATGTGCTCATCGATGCGCTTCATCTCCTCTTCGGTGATCGGCTCTGTCGGCTGACATACGCGCTTGTCGACGAAGCCGAGAGTGCTCATTGCATACTTGGTGGATGCGGTCTGGCTCTTTGCCATCGGATAGAGCCTGCAGATCTCGTCAACGATCGCCCCCCACTTCATGGCGTTTTCTATATCTCCCGCTTTTCCGTATTCATAGAGCATGATATGTGCCTTTGGAAACAACGGTGCCAGTGAAGGAACATATCCGTCGGCTCCCATCAGCATGCTCGGTACTGCAAGATTTGTCGCTCCCTGATGTACCAGGAAATCAGTCCCCTTAAAGTAATTGAGAAGCTTTGTGAAGCTTGCGAAATTACCGGATGTATCCTTCACACCTATAACTCTGTCGATCCTGGATATCTTTATGATCGTTTCTGCTGTCAGATTCTGACCCGTAAAGGTCGGAATATTATAGATCATGAGGTCTGCATTTGTATTTTTGCTGACCTCTTCAAAATGACGAACGGTCTCCTCCTGTGTTGCGTGACGCGCATAGAAAACAGGAGTCAGAACAGCTGTCTTGCCGCCCATTTCTTCAAGCTTCTGAACATTCTCTATACATCTTGCGGTACTCGAATCCATGCATCCCGCGATCACCGGAACCCTGCCTTCGCATTCCTCAATAGCGATCTTTATTGCACGGTCTCTCTGCTCCTGAGTAAGAGACATGCACTCTCCGTTGGAGCCGCAGACAAAAATACCGTGAATGCCGTGGTCGATACAATGCCTGATAAGCTTGCGAAGTCCTGCCTCATCGACCTTTTCATGTTCATCTATCGGGGTAATTATCGGGGGAATTACGCCTATGATTTCCTTGCTCATTATCCTGTCCTCCTGATGCAAAAATATACTTTGTACTTATACTTTTTATTCCGGCTGCTGCGATGCCGACCGATACTGATGCCGGCTGATACGATGCCGGCTGATACGATACCGTCTGATGCTGATGCCGGCTGCTGCGGCTAACGCTTCTTTTAATTTACGGTTACATGAAGTATACTGTTATACAGTCACAAAGTATTCCCATAAAACAGCGCTTCATTTGCATTTTTCGTGGATGAGGAGATAAGCATGAGAAATAATATAACAGTTCATCGTGTTGTAAAAAACATCAAGCATCAGGGACAGTTTATTGAGCCTCATAAGCACAGCTTCTATCATTATATCTATTCTCTGAGAGGACATACCACAGTCAGAGCAGAGGATCAGGTATTTGAAACCGAGCCGAACAGCCTTGTACTGCTGCCTCCGGGAATCACTCATGAGATCGTAAGCCAAGATACATCCTGCTGCATCGATGTCAAATTCTCCTGCTCCGATAACCTTTCTTCCAGAATATCGGCTCTCCCTATGTTCATCCGCAAGGCAGATCAGAGAGAAAGCGGTCTTATAAAAAGCATTTTCGAAGAAGCGGCAGGTCAGGAGGCGGACTATGATGAAATGATCAATATCCGTCTGTATGAGCTGCTTATCATTCTGCTCAGAGCCGAAAACAGCAGCACTTCATCCTATTTATCTTCAGCCGTCAATTTTGCTTCTGACAGCTGCCCGGATAAAAGTATTCAAAATGTGCTAAAGATCATAGAAGCCGGGCTCTCAGGTCCTGTCAGAGTTTCTGACCTTGCAAGGCAGTGCGGCTACAGTGAAAACTATTTCCGTCAGGTATTTAACGAATATGTCGGTACAGGTCCAAACGCCTATATCAATCAGAGAAAGATCTCCAAAGCCAGAGAAATGATGCTTTATTCCGAGATGAATATCACCCAGATCTCCGAAGCTCTCGGCTTTCAGAGCATCCATTATTTCAGCCGCCTCTTTAAAAAGACCGTTGGAATTTCCCCGACGGAATACATCAGCAGAGTAAAGGATAACCGTCCTATCAATGTCCTCCGCAACGCCAATACTCCTGAAGGAGAATTTGAAATACCTCTGAGAAACTGTCCCGGCTGACATAACACTTCAATTATAAAGAATCGGGAGCGAAGGGTCTTTCCCTCGCTCCCGGCTTTCTATCCATGCATATTATCCTCAGCGCTGTACTCTGCCGCTTCCGTCTCCGCTCATAAGCTTCTCTACATCCTCCCGTCCGATACGGTTAAAGTCACCGGATATACTGTGCTTCAGGCAGGATGCCGCAGTGGCAAATTCAAGGGCCTCCTGTCTGTTTTCCCTCGTATTGAGACCGTAGATGAGACCTGCGGCAAAGCTGTCTCCGCCTCCCACACGGTCTACTATATCGATGATCTCATATTTTTTAGACACATAAAAATTCTCTCTGTCGTTCAGACATGCCGACCAGCCGTTCCAGTCAGCGGTATGGCTTTCTCTTAAGGTGATCGCAGCCATCCTGAGGTTCGGAAACTCCTCAAGCACCCTGTCTCCGAGGAGCTTGTACTTCTTTTCGTCCAGCTTCCCGCTTTCCACCTTTACATCACTGGAAATACCGAGGGATTTCTGAATATCCTCTTCATTTGCAATAACTATATCCACATATGACGTCAGCTCACGCATTACCTCGGAAGCATTTTTTCCGTATTTCCAAAGCTTCTTTCTAAAATTCAGGTCACAGGAAACCGTTACTCCCCTTTTTTTCGCTTCCTTTACAGATTCCATGGAGAGCTCCATGGCACTCCCGGATATTGCCGGAGTGATACCTGTGATATGATACCAGTCCACACCGTCAAACGCCCTTTCCCAGTTGACCGAGCCAGGCTTCGCAATGGAAATAGAGGAATATGACCTGTCATAGATCACCTTTGAAGGCAGCTGATTGATTCCCGGCTCAAGGAAATATATTCCCATCCTTCCTTCGCCTCTGATGATCTGCGACACATCCACTCCGAAGCCTCGAAGCTCTCTGATGCATGCATCAGCGATGGCATTGTCAGGCAGAACCGTGATGAACCTGACATCCGCTCCGAAATTGGCAAGCGAGATCGCCACATTCGCCTCTCCTCCGCCGAATGTGGCCTCCAGCATAGAGGACTGAAAAAACCGCTCGTAGCCCGGAGCCTTGAGTCTCAGCATTATCTCTCCGAATGTCAATACTTTCATAGTTTAAACCCTTTCCGATACTATCTGCTTTGCTTCAATACACAGCTGTGTGATCCTGTCAAATCTCCCGGCACTGATATCTGCCTTTGAACACATCCATGTGCCGCCGACTGCGTATACAAAAGGTGCTGTGATATACTCCTTCAGATTTTGGGCATTTACCCCTCCTGTCGGAATGAACTTTACATCCGTGAAGGGTCCCGCTAACGCCTTCATGGCGCCTAAGCCTCCGTACACATTTGCAGGAAAGAACTTCACCACCTTTAATCCCAGCTCCATAGCCTGCATGATCTCTGTCGGAGTAACACAGCCCGGCGTCACGGCAATGTCCCTTTCCAAACAGTATTCGGCAGTTTTTCTGTCAAAGCCGGGACTGACTATAAAGCCCGCTCCTGCTTTGGCAGCATTTCTGCATTGATCCGTGTTCAGCACTGTTCCCGCCCCGACAAGCATTTCCGGACACTCTGCCGATACCGCGGCGATAGAGTCGAGCGCAGCGGCAGTCCTGAAGGTTATCTCCATAACATCCACTCCGCCCGCAAGCAGGGCCTTTGCGGCAGGAATCGCATCCTCTGCCCTGTCGATGACCACTACCGGGATAACGCCTGAATTATGTAATCTTTCTATAGCTTTCATAAACCTCTCCTGTAAGCGGATACAGTATCCGCTCCCGTATATTTCATTTGCCGAAACAGCAAACGGATACTCTCTCTGCTGTCATTGCGATTGCAGAAACGGTTAACAGACACTCTCTCTGCTGTTATTGCGATTGCAGAAACAGTTAACAAATATATTTTGCCCCTAATATAACAACTACCGCTGCATCACTATAAAAACATGATACAACGGTAATCATTCTTTATCAACAATATCAGCCGAATACTGACAGCAGGAAGCCGGCAGCTATGGCAGAGCCTATTACGCCTGCCACATTCGGTCCCATAGCATGCATCAGCAGGAAGTTTGTCTTGTTATATTTTCTTCCCACATCCTGGGATACTCTTGCTGCCATAGGAACTGCGGAAACTCCCGCCGAGCCGATGAGAGGATTGACCTTTCCTCCTGTCACATGGTACATTATACGTCCTCCGATGAGTCCTCCGATAGTGGAAATACTGAAGGCGATCAGTCCGAGGCATATGATGTAGATCGTCTGAATGTTCAGGAATGTCTCGGCAACCATAGTTGCTCCGACACTTGTAGCCAGCAGTATGGTGATGATATTCATCAGCGCATTCTGTACAGTATCCGAAAGCCTGTCGGTAACACCGCTCTCACGGAACAGATTGCCCAGCATAAGGCATCCGATAAGCGGAGCCGTTGAAGGCAGCAGCAGTATAACAAAGGAAGCGACGACGATCGGGAAGATGATCTTCTCTGTCTTTGATACGGCACGGGTCTGCTCCATTTTTACTTTGCGCATCTCTTCAGTGGTGAACAGCTTCATTAAAGGCGGCTGTATCAGCGGAATGAGAGCCATGTATGAATAAGCTGCTATGGCTATCGGTCCCAGAAGATGAGGAGCCAGCTTTGTAGTCAGAAAGATAGCCGTAGGTCCATCGGCTCCTCCGATAATACCTATCGACGCGGCTTCGTTTCCGGTAAAGCCGAGCAGAACAGCTCCGAAAAACGCTGCAAAAACCCCCAGCTGAGCTGCCGCACCGAGCAGCAGACTCTTCGGATTGGAAAGCAGCGGACCGAAATCGGTCATTGCACCTACTCCCATAAATATGATCGATGGATAGATCCCTGCCTTGACTCCTATATAAAAGAAATCCAGCAGTCCGGCGTGGCTCATTATATATCCGTAGCTGTGATAGTAAGGACTGGAAGCATCCAGGAATGTAGACCATATCTCAGGATGATATAACGCGTTTTCTCCACCGAGCGATACAAAATACGAAAGGTTGGACAGAAGACAGCCAAAAGCGATGCCGCACAGAAGCAGAGGCTCGAACTTCTTAGCGATGCCAAGATATAAGAGCACCAAAGCTATCACGATCATTACAAGGTTCTTCCATCCTCCTGCCATGAAAAATCCGGCAAATCCGGACTCCATGACAAGCTTTTCCAAAGTACCTAATACATCCATGAATGTCTCCTTATGCGATAACAACAAGGGCCGATCCGGTCTCAACCACGGCTCCCTTGCTGACAACTATCTGTGCAACAGTACCCGCCTTGTTTGCGACTACCTCGTTTTCCATCTTCATGGCCTCAAGCACCAGAAGCACATCTCCCTCTTCCACATGCTGTCCCTGTGTAACATTGATCTTAAGGATGTTGCCCGGCATAGGACTCTTGATGACCTCTCCGGATGCTATTGCAGGCTGGGTCTGGGCAGGTGCTGCCGCCGGAGCCGCTGCAGGAGCCGCTGCTGCCGAAGGAGCCAAAGCTGCAGACTGGTACGAAACAGATACAGGCGCCACCGACTCATACTCATCGATGAGCATGGCCTGTCCCTCTTCGACCTCGACCTCATATACTCTGTTATTAAGCGTAACCTTGTATTTCATTATTCCTTGACCTCCCTGATGGAAATGAAGCGAAGCTCATTTATCGGCTTGCCGAGCGAGTCAGCCACGATCGCCATGATCATTGCGGCATCTCTTGGATCTGTATCATAAAGCTTCAGTTCTCCGGCAGAGCCCGGAGCCGGATGATGCTGAGGCTGAACCGAAACGGTTTCCACAGCCTTGTCTGCATTGTCCGGTGCTGCCGCCTTCTTCATGAGGCTTCCGAGGATCATTACTACGATCATCAGCAGAACGAGCCCGAGAAAAACAACGGCATATCCCATCAATGCGGTAATTGCGGCATTTCCGACGGAAATATTGATAAGATCGCTCATCTTATGCCTCCTCTATCCTTGTAATAGAGTACTTGACGCACTTTTCTTCCTTTTCTCTGCGCTTTTCAAAGAATCTTTCGGTGACCTCAGGGAACAGGATATAGCTGAGCACATCCTCTTCGCACCTTGCATCCGGGCCAAGCTTTGCCTCGGCCTTTTCAAATGTATCGGAAGGCAGAGTATCCGCAAATCTTCCCTCTACCGGTTTAAGCTCTCCGAGGATCTTTGCTCTGACCTCCGGATCGATAGGTGCCGGAGTTTTTCCGTACTCACCTCTGCAGTATGCCTTGATCTCGGCTCCCACATTCTTGTAACGCTCTCCTGTGAGAACATTCTGAACGGCCTGTGAACCTACTATCTGGCTGGTCGGTGTTACAAGAGGCGGATATCCCATATCCTTACGCACCTTCGGTGTTTCCAGCAATGCCGCCTCAAACTTGTCAAGAGCTCCCAGCGACTTGAGCTGGCTGAGAAGGTTTGAAAGCATGCCTCCCGGGATCTGGTATGTAAGACATCTTGTGTCTGTTGTAAGGGAGATCGGATTGAGAGTCCCGTCATCCATATATCCCTGTCTGATCGGCTTGAAGAAATCGGCGATCTTGAAAATGGCATCCTCGTTCAGACCTGTTTCGCATCCGAGAGCCTTTGCCACATAATAAAGAGTCTCTGTTGCAGGCTGTGAGGTTCCTCCCGACATCGGAGAAATAGCTGTATCGATCACATCCACACCTGCCTCGATCGCCTTCATGTAGGTCATAAACGCCATGCCTGTGGTGCTGTGTGTATGAATAATGAGAGGAAGATCCACCGCATCCTTGATTGCACTGACAAGCTCATATGCCACAGTCGGCTCAAGTATTCCTGCCATATCCTTGATGCATATCGAGCTGACACCCATGGCCGCCAGCTCCCTGGTCATGGAAACATACTTGTCAAGAGTATGTACCGGACTGGTCGTATAGGAAATGGTACCCGAAGCAATAGCACCGTTTTTAAGCGTCTCATCGATAGCGACCTTAAGGTTGTCAAGGTCGTTGAGAGCATCAAAAATACGGATAATATCAATTCCGTTTTTTATCGAAGCTCTTACAAACCTGCGGACGATATCATCCGGATAATGTTTGTATCCGAGGATATTCTGACCTCTCAGAAGCATCTGAAGCTTGGTGTCAGGCATCTTCTCGCGCATCCTGCGAAGGCGCTCCCACGGATCCTCATTAAGGAAGCGGAGGCACACATCAAAGGTAGCCCCTCCCCAGCATTCAACAGAATAATAGCCTGCCGAATTCATGGTCTCAAGAATAGGCTCAAATTTGTCATAAGGAAGACGGGTAGCAATGAGCGACTGATTTGCGTCCCTCAAAGCTGTTTCGGTAAATTGTACCTTTTTCAATTTTTGTTCCTCCCAAAATCAGCATCATGCATAAAATATATATGCATTTTTCATCAAACTCGTTTGATAATAGTAGCCCTATTTTAATAGTTTGTAAAGGAAATTTCTTGTTAAGAAAATAATTATACAATTCTAATACATTGTGCTCCGATCAGCCCGCAATAGCTGCCGCTCTGTCAAGAATATAGGTTCTTATCGGGCAGAATACCATTGCTGTAACTATCGCCGCAAAGCCGTCTAACACCAGTGTCGTATCATCTCCCCAAAGCCCTGCAGCCACCAGTACAAAGGCAAAGGCTGCCACCCAAAATGCAATGCAGAAGGCTCCCTCTCTGGTGGAGTAAAACCTCGGTCTCTTTATAATTATATCAGCTTCACGTCTGCTGTCCCTTTTCTGCTTTTCGGCACCGGCTCTTATCGCTTCCGCTATCCTGCGTTTTTCCGAAAGACTCCGTGTGTCCTCTGCGCTGTATACGATAGGAGCAAGCATGACTATGAGCAGAGCGCAGAACAGTTCATCAACTCTCATCACGTTTCCTATGGTAAGGGCGTATATCTGACCTGTTCCCGACATCAGTGATACGGTCGTCATGACGGCACAGACTGCAACTCCCACAGGAAATGCCGCTTCGGCAGATTTTCTCAGAACCCTGAGCAGACCGCCGTGCCTGAGCTGTCCTCGAATACCGAGAATAATAAGCCCCGCAATATCCGCTGTACCGATAATAAGAGCCGCTCCTATCAGCACACTCAGCGGAGAATAACAGCTTTCCGCGGCATTCTTCACTCCGTACCCTGTGGAGTTCTCCGGAAACATATAGCCGACAGCAAGCCTGTCCTTAAGCTCAGGCACTGCGGAAAACGCCGCAAGGGACAGGAGAATCGATACAGCCAGAACCACATAGGTGATGCGTGACTTCTTTTTGTCTATCTCCTTAAGATCATCCTCTGCCTCTGCTATCAGGTGCTTTACCGCATCTCCTCTGTGATAAGCGGCAGAATTCTTATTGTCCGGTTCAAATTCTGCCTGGCACAGTATCCTGTAAAACAATGCCGCCGTCCATAGCAGCGCAACGGCCACGATAGAATTCCACGTGCCCTTGGAGCCCTCGACTGCTATCAGCAGTGCAGGCGCCCTGAATACACCGTATGAAGAAAACAGCGCTATCAGAAGCGACACCGGAGCCGCATCCGATACTCTCCATTTGAATATCATCAGAAATACAAATACAAAGATCGGCAGAAAAGCCATAAAAACTGTCAGGTAATTGATTGGTAAGGTCATGGTCTTCTCCCGTTAAGCCTCTGATGCTTTCACTGTCTCCTTTACAGCTGCCGAATCCTGTGCTGGTGCTGTGTTCTGTTCCGGCGCTGTGTTCTGTTCCGGTGCTGCAGCGTGTTCATTCTCTGTCTTCTGTGACTGTGAACCCTCCTGTGCAGGAGCCTTCTCAGCCTCCGCTGTTACATCGGAATAGAAGCAGTTCAGCTGTTCTTCTGTCTTAAAGGCTGCAAGATATACATAATCGCCCATTGCCGGGGCAAGTGCCGCATCCACGATATCATACAATCTGATATTGTCCTTATACATCTTATTGATATCGCTGATGCTGTATTTGTAGTTCTTATTGAATCTTAAGCCTGCAAATCCGCAGTAATAATGCTCGCCGGGAACCATTTCCGTCTTATCAAAGGCTATCATATCCGCCCATATCTTATAGACATCCGTGCTGCGTGCATAGTTGATCATATCAGGAGTCAGTCCTCCGCTCGGACGCATATTTACCTCAAGAGCCATAAGCTCTCCCTTTTTACCGATTCCCGGATGATCCGAAAGCAGTCTGAAGAATTCAAAATGCACGAATCTGCTCCTGACTCCGAAGCTCTTTACGGTCGCCCTTCCGAACTTCTTTGTATCCGGAGCCAGATCCTTAACTATATAAAACAGCGAATTGTCGGCATTGTTGACCACGTCCATGATAGACGTCGGCGTAACATTTCCCGCTTCGAAGATAGGATTGCCCTGGGAGTCGATGATGGCATCATAGGAGTTGATCTCGGCGTTGATGAATTCCTCCATAATGTATTCTGTCTGAGGCCATTTGTCCTCAAAGAATGCCCTGAGTTCCTCTTCATTCTTTATCTTAAAGGTATGTGAAGCACCTACTCCGTTGTCAGGCTTGGCAACTACCGGGTATCCCACCTTGTCGATAAAGTTCCTGCAGCCCTCTATATCATCGACCATATGATACCTTGCCACAGGAATACCAACCCTGGAATAATACTCCTTCATCTTTGACTTATACTTGATCCTCGGAAGATCCTCGATCTTAAAGCCCGTATTAATATTGAAATCTGTCCTGAGCCTTGCATCCTGCTCCAGCCAGTATTCATTATTTGACTCGATATAATCGATCCTGCCGTATTTGAATGCAAAAAAAGCTGCAGCCCTGTAAACCTGATCATAGCTTTCTAATGTATCCACCTTATAATACTCGTTCAGACTGTCCTTCTGCTCCCATGTCAGTTCATCATACGGCTGGTCTCCTATACCGAGCACATTCATGCCGTTATTCTTTAGCTCTCTGCAGAATCTCCAGTAGTTTGTCGGAAAGTTCGGTGAAATAAAAATAATGTTTTTTGCGGTGTTCATCAATTTGCTCCGTTTCCTGAAAATTAGTGTTTGTCTTTTGGTTTGTCTTTTTGTCCGGCTTATACCGGGATCCTTCAACGGTCGATACCGGCGAATGTCCCCGGAAGGCTTATCTCTCCCTGAGTACGTAGGACATAAAGTATTCAGCCTGTTTAAACCACCACGGCCAGTCATGGTTAACATCATAGCCCCAATAGTCAAACCATATATTTATCCCCTTTTCCTTACAGATGGCATCCAGCTCTCTTGTTGTCTCCGGCTGCTCCCATGCTCCCTGACCCACGCAGATAACTGCTCTTCTGTCATTGAACAGCCCGATATACGGGTGATCCTTCGGCAGTCCGCGCATATATTCCACAGGAGAATTTGCATATACTCTTTCGTCCCTGTAGTTTCCGAAGCCATAAGATGCAGTGTAAATACCGCTGAGAGCAATAAGGCCGTCAAAGAGATCAGGTCTTCTCAGATACAGATTTGCTGCATGGGTAGCTCCGAGGCTGCAGCCAAAGGCTATCACTCCGGACCCGTGACCGTTTCTCTCCATGGAAATGCCGTTGATAAACGGAACGACCTCATTAAATATATATTCCATCCACATCTCATGCAGCCAGCTGCGATGTCCCGGATCAGTATGCTCGTCAGACCAGGTCTCCTTGTCAATCGTATTGATGGAAAATACCATTATTCGTCCGCTGTCGATCCACGGCTGCAATACCTCAGCCATGTGAAAGCTTTCAAAATCATAAAAGTGCCCGTCCTGACAAGGGATGAACAATACAGGATGTCCCGAATGACCGTAAAGACAGCATTCCATATCACGGTCAAGTCTGCTGCTGTACTGCTTAAAATACTGTTTATTCATTAATCTTCTCCGTAAAAAATTTTTCTGTTCTGATCTGTTCCAAAATATGACTATTAATTATAGCATATTTTTTTCTGTTGAAAAATATGCTATTATCCATACTCTATATCTTGCTTGATGAACGGTGCATTTATGAGCTATAATATACATGCCGGCAGCATTGCAGCAATACGGGTCCCGACAGCGGGATACTGCTCATATCAGATCCGGTCTCAGAGAACAGATGCCGTGTTCTGCCGCTGTTTATGAAAGGAATCTATAATAATGCCTATTCGAGTACAAAACGATCTCCCAGCAAAAGAGATCCTTGAACATGAGAATATATTTGTCATGGATGAATACCGTGCCGCTCACCAGGATATCAGACCTTTACGCATAGGTCTGCTTAACCTGATGCCGCTCAAGGAGGATACCGAGCTGCACATACTGCGTTCATTATCAAATACACCGCTTCAGGTGGACGTGACCTTTATCACAGTTTCTACACATGAGTCAAAGAATACTTCAGTCAATCATCTCAACCGTTTCTATAGACCTTTGACGAGATACGCCATCTTCGTTTTGACGGTCTTATCATCACCGGTGCGCCTATTGAGCTGATGCCGTTTGAGGAGGTGGATTT
>JAQXPY010000081.1 GCA_029100885.1 Clostridiales bacterium
CTGCCGTTTTTATCGAACTCAACGATGCCGAAGCGCTCCGGATCATCCACATAGTATCCGAATACCGTAGCACCCTTTTCCTTGGTGGCTGCCCTTCTGAGCTTGTCCTTGAAGCCGTGCCCCGCAAATATATTATCACCGAGTACCATAGCCACATTGTCGTCGCCGATAAAGTCAGCGCCGATGATGAACGCCTGAGCCAGACCGTCAGGAGAAGGCTGAACAGCGTAGCTTAAGCTGATCCCGAACTGATGACCGTCTCCGAGAAGATCCTCAAAGCGGGGAGTGTCGCTCGGAGTGGAAATGATCAGAATATCCCTTATGCCTGCATTCATGAGCACGGACAGCGGATAATAGATCATAGGCTTATCATATATAGGCAGCAGCTGTTTGCTGGTGACCTTGGTCAGAGGATAGAGCCTGGTGCCGGAGCCTCCGGCAAGAATGATGCCTTTCATATTTTTTTCCTTTCAGTATTTCTTTTATTATTTCTGACATAGTATACTATTTTTGGGAAAAATATGATAGTATGAAACATAACTATTCGGCAGCAATGCCTGAATGATTCGGATTCAGCAGTCGGGAGCAGGCAGCATATCTGTGGTTTCCGCACCGACAGAAGGGCTGATTATTTTTTGTGTTTACAAAACAACGAAGAGGAAAATCATGAAAAAGTATCTTATCACCGGCTGTGCCGGATTCATCGGAAGCAACTTTGTCTACTACATGCTGAAGAAGTATGAGGACATCCTGCTTATCAATCTGGACAAGCTTACCTACTGCGGCAATCTTGAGAATCTCAAGGGAGTTGAGAATGATCCGAGACATATTTTCGTGCAGGGGGATATCTGCGACAGGGAGCTGGTTGCCGGACTCATCGAGAAGTATGATCCTGATTTTATCATCAACTTTGCGGCCGAGTCACATGTGGACAGATCCATTGCCAATCCGGAGATATTTGTTCAGTCAAATGTAATGGGAACCGTCAACCTTCTTCAGAGGGCCAAGGATGCGTGGTATGATCCGGAGGCAAAGACCTGGAAGGAGGACAAAAAGTATCTTCAGGTCTCCACTGACGAGGTATACGGAGCTCTCGGTCCTGACGGGTATTTCCTGGAGACGACCCCGATCAATCCGCACAGTCCTTATTCCGGTTCAAAAGCAAGCGCGGATCATTTCGTGCTGGCATTCCATGACACCTACGGCATGCCTGTGAATATCACAAGATGCTCAAACAACTACGGACCTTACCAGTTCCCTGAGAAGCTGATCCCGCTTATGATCAATAACGTCAAGCAGCACAAGCAGCTTCCTGTATACGGAGACGGAATGCAGATCAGAGACTGGCTGTATGTGGAGGATCACTGCAAGGCCATCGATATGGTAGCCAACGGAGGCAGGAGCGGTGAGGTATACAATGTCGGAGGACATAACGAGCGCCCGAATATCTTCATCGTTAAGACCATTATCGAGCAGCTTCATGACAGGCTTCACGATGACGCCATCAATGACAGCCTTATAAAGCATGTTGAGGACAGACTCGGACACGACCGCCGCTACGGCATCGATCCGTCCAAGATCAGGAGAGATCTCGGATGGTATCCGGAAACGCCTTTCGAAAAGGGTATCGTTCTTACTATCGACTGGTATCTCGAGCACGAGGAATGGATGAACAATGTCACAAGCGGCAGCTATCAGAAATACTATGCCGAGATGTACAAAAACAGAGTGTGATCAGATTCTTGTTCACCATAGAAGCAGCTAAGGGGTTTTATCAATGAAGATCCTTGTTACCGGCATCAGAGGCCAGCTGGGCTATGATGTTATGAAGATATTAAAAAGCAGGAATATTGAAGCTCTCGGCGTCAGCTCCGCAGATATGGATATTACCGACAGAGCCTCTGTGGACAGGGTGATGGACGGATTCGGACCGGATGCTGTTATCCACTGTGCCGCATGGACCGCTGTGGATGCGGCGGAGGATGAGGAAGCGGCCTGCCGTTCGGTAAATGTTGACGGAACGGAAAATATAGCCCTTGCCTGCAGGCGTACCGGAGCCTCCATGATGTATTTCTCAACAGATTATGTGTTTGGCGGAGAGGGTACGAAGCCGTGGAAGCCCGGCGATGAAACAGCCCCGCAGAGCGTATACGGCAGATCCAAACTCGACGGAGAGAACAAGGTAAGAGAGCTTCTGCCGGACAGACATTTTATTATAAGGCTGCAGTGGGTGTACGGGATCAACGGAAAGAATTTTGTCAGGACGATGCTTCGTCTTTCCGAGACCCATGACAGACTTACAGTGGTTGCGGATCAGGTGGGAGGACCATCCTATACGCCTGATATTGCGAGGCTGGCCTGCGACATGATACTGACGGACAGATACGGAACCTATCATGCGGCAAATACAGGGTATTGTTCATGGTATGATTTCTCAAAGGCTATTTTTGAGGAAGCAGGAAGAAGGGTCGAGGTCGTACCTGTCACATCGGACCAATATCCGGCAAAGGCAAAGAGACCTCACAATTCCAGACTTGATACCTCTACTCTGACGGAAAACGGTTTCAGGCAGCTGCCTCCGTGGCGGGACGCGCTTCACAGGTTTATTGAGGAGCTTAAGGCAAACGGAGAATTGAAATAATTCGACAGGTTATATCATTTATCAAAAAGGTTGTGTAAGCAGGCTGCGGTACTCTTGTTATCGCAGGCTGCCGCAGTCACACCGGAAAGAGACATTATGGGAAAATATTTCGGAACAGACGGCTTTCGCGGTGAAGCAAATGTGAAGCTGACGGTCAACGATGCCTTCAGAGTCGGAAGGTTTCTGGGATGGTATTACGGCAGCAGGCATCCGGGTGTGAGGTGCCGCATAGTCATCGGCAAGGATACAAGACGATCATCGTATATGTTTGAGGATGCCCTGTCATCCGGCATAACGGCATCGGGAGCAGACGCATATCTGATGCATGTGACTACGACTCCGTCTGTGTCATATATAGCCAGAGTGGACGGCTTTGACTGCGGAGTCATGATCTCGGCATCACACAATCCGTATTATGACAACGGCATCAAGGTGATAAACGGAAACGGAGAGAAGCTGGGAGATGACGTGATCGAAAAGATCGAGGATTATCTGGACGGCGGAATCGGTGAGATTCCTCTGGCAGTCAGGGATGAGATCGGAAGGACAGTCGATTATGCATCGGGAAGAAACCGTTACATAGGATACCTGATCTCCATTGCAAGAAACTCCTTTAAGGATAAGCATGTGGCTCTGGACTGCGCTAACGGCTCCGCCTCTTCTATTGCAAAGCCTGTTTTTGATGCTCTCGGTGCCCATGTGCATATCATGGGAAACGAGCCGAACGGACTCAATATAAATGACGGTGTAGGCTCGACACATATCGAGGCGCTGCAGCGCTTTGTTATTTCCGAGGGCTGCGATATCGGCTTTGCCTATGACGGAGACGCGGACAGATGTCTTGCGGTCGATGAAAAGGGACATGTAATAAACGGTGACCAGATCATTTATGCCTGCAGCCTGAATATGAAGTCAGAGGGAATACTGAACAAAAACACTGCAGTAGTAACCGTGATGTCTAACTTCGGACTGTTCAGAGCCTTTGAAAAGGCAGGGATCAATTACGAAAAGACAGCGGTAGGAGATCGCTTTGTCTGGGAAAATATGGCGAAGAACGGTTATTCCATAGGCGGAGAGCAATCCGGCCATATCATTTTTTCAAAAAATGCTACCACGGGAGACGGTATTCTTACATCCATCAAGGTGATGGATGTGCTGCTTGAGTCCAAGAGAACCGCTTCGGCTCTTGCGGAGGACTGCCCTATGTATCCTCAGTGCCTTAAAAATGTCAGGGTAAATGACAAGAAGGCAGCGATGAATCATCCGGATGTCATAAAGGCGGTCGAGAGAGTCTCCGAAAGGCTGAAGGACTCCGGAAGGATCCTGTACAGGGAGTCGGGAACCGAGCCGCTGGTCCGTGTCATGGTTGAGGCACAGACCGCAAAGGAATGTGAAGAGTTAGTGGATGAAGTGGTGGCAGTGATCCGCGGCAGCGGTACAGCGGCGGAATGAATATAGTATACAACTGCAATGAACGCTTTGCCGTGCACACCGCTGTGAGCATTGCGTCGCTTTTTGACAGCAACAGAGCGGAGGAAAAGATCAGGGTATTCATACTCGGGAACGGGCTGAGCACTGAAAGCGTCAAAGGCTTCGGAGAGCTCGCGGAGTCCTTTGGAAGAGAGATAGCAATAACAGACCTCAGGGATTATGAGGCAGCGCTGAGACTCCTGTTCGGACGAGAGCTGAATACCGGAGGCTTCGATGTCACGGTGCTGGCAAGACTGTTTGCGGCGTCCCATCTTCCTGATGAGGTTGAAAAGTATCTGTATCTGGATGCTGATACAGTCGTTCTCTCATCCCTTAAGGAGCTGTATGATACTGAGCTGCCGCAATGCGGCTGTATCTGTGCCATGGTACCCGAACCCACTATCTATGAGGAGACAAGGCAGGAAATAGGGCTCGAAGATGACATGCCGTATTACAACAGCGGCATGCTGCTCGTGGACAGAAGAGCATGGGAAGAAGAAAGCATTACGGGGGCGTGCATAGACTATTACAAGAGCCTTGGCGGAAAGGGACTTATGTTTCCGGATCAGGATATCATCAATCATGTCCTTACGGGAAAGATCAAAACCGTCTGGCAGGGCTATAATTTCTTTTCCAATTACTGCTATCAGAGCTATGAGAGTCTGTGCCGCAGAGCTGCCTGGTTTTCTGCTGTGATGAGCCGCGAAGAATATGAAAGGGCGGCAGGAGAACCGGCTGTGGTTCATTTTGCGGGAGCGGAAAGACCGTGGATAAGAGGCAGCCGCAATCCCTACAGAGCAGAGTATTACCGTTTCAGGAGCATGACTCCCTGGGCTGAGACACCGCCTGAGAAGGGGCAGGAAATAAAAATGCTGGCATACCATATGATGAATGTGGTCACAAGATATTGCCCTGGGGCAAGAGAAATCATCTCAGGACTGTATTTCAGGTCACGGAAATGAAAATTGCGGCAATAGTATTGAATTATAATGATTATGAGGGAACTGTCAGTGCGCTCAGGCGCATTGACGGTTTTTCATGTTTTGATCATATAGTTGCTGTAGACAACGCTTCGACAGATAAAAGCGGAGACAGAATAGAAGAGGCCATCGGAAAATACGGTCTCAGGGCAGAGCTTCTCAGAAATGACAGAAACGGCGGATACGGATACGGCAATAACAGAGGGGTACGATATGCGGCGGAGCATTTCGGTGCACAGCTTGCCGTTATCGCAAATCCGGATGCGGAATTTTCCGAGGAGATAGTATTGAAGATGGCCGGGGTACTTGAAAAGGAGAAGGACGCAAAAGCAGTCGGAGCGGTGATGCATTCGAAAAACAGGGAGGAAGAGCCGGATAGCGGGAATCTCGCTTATGAGGAATATATACATTCCGGCTGGAAACGCAGGAGCCCGGCGGAGGGAATGCTGAACTCCGGACCTGTCATGAGAAGGCTGTTCAGAAGGAGACTGAATTATCCTCCGGAGTATTACATCGGAACAGCAAAGCAAAGTGACGGGAGTGAAGCGGAATATGTGCAGGTCTATGCCGTACACGGATCCTTTCTGATGGTGGATACGGAAGCGTTTCTTGAGACCGGAGGATATGATGAAAAAATGTTTCTTTACGGAGAGGAGAATGTTCTTGCCGAAAAGTTTTTCAGAAAGGGCTACAGATCCTTTCTGCTGAAGGCAGGCTACAGGCATGGCGGCTCCGTCAGCATTACAGGCTCAGGCATGGGCGCCGTAAGAAGACAGAAAAACAGAAATGCATCAGAGAACTATTATTACAGAGAGTATCTGCACGCGGGAGGAGCCGTGCTGCTGATGATCAGAATATTTCAGGCGGCGGTAATTGCGGAAACTGCAATAGCAGCAGTTTTCCGTATTATATGAGGATAGGCAGCTGCCGGAAAGATCAAAGCGATATGACAGAGCAAAGAACATTTATTAGAGACACAACAGAATGGCCGCTTATCAGTGTTATAATGCCGGCATATAATTCGGCAAAGACTATTGAGAGGGCAATGCGCTCGGTGATCGGTCAGAGCTATCCTGAAACAGAGCTGATCGTTATCGACAGCGGATCGGCAGACGATACGGCTGAGGTCGTAAAAAGAATTGCCGCACAGGAAAAGGGACAGATCGATATCCGGCTGATCGAAAAAGAAAACGAGGGGGTCTCTGCCGCGAGAAATGAGGGCATCAGAGCGGTGAAGGGAAAGTATTTCGTTTCCCTTGATGCGGATGATTATTATGAGAGAGATACCCTTGCGGGACTGTATAAGGCGGCAGCAGAAGGAAAAGCCGATACGGCGATCGGCGGAATGCGAAAGGTCTATGAGAGTAATGACGCTTTAAACGAGGATTTTGCACCGGGATCACAGTATACGGGAGACCTGAAAAGCTTTATGGATGACTGCTTTCCGAAGCTCTATGATCTTCACCTTATCAGCACCCATTCCAATAAGCTGTACAGCACAAAGATAGTCAGGGACAATTCCTTGTATTATAACGAAAAGTTAGCTGTCAATGAGGATATTGACTTTGTACTGAGGTATCTGTCACACTGCAAAAGTATAGCGGTCCTGCCTGATATTTTTCTAAATTACGTTCAGCACGGAGTGGGCGAAAGCCTGATCAATACATTTCAGCCTCATGGCCTGGAGGGAGCGCTGATAGTTCTGCGCAGCTGCAGGGAGCTCATGAAGCTCTCGGGGGCCGGAGAAAAGACCGTTTCCGAAATGAACGACAGAATGTTTGTGCATATATGCTCATTTGCGGGGCTCATGTATTACAGGAGCGGCTATGATGACGCACATATCCGGAAGGAGCTTGTAAAAATGTGCGCAAGCAGTGATTTTGAACAGCTGCTGTCACAAATGAGACCACGGGGAATAAAGAATACCGCAGCTCATTTTCTGCTTAAGCACAAGCTGATCGGATCATACCATATATTGTGTAAGCTGATTTACAGTAATACATAAGTGGTAGTAAATAATAACGAATAAGTTAAATCAATTTTTAACTTTGTGTAAGAGAATATTCAAGAAATTAAGGCTTTGCCATGATATATTATTACCATCAGACAGATACCGGTGTTCAAAGTGGCGATCATATCCGGTCAGGACCAGCGTATCTGACAGAGAACAGTAATATATAAGCTGTTGTATACAGCTTTCGGAAAAAAAGAGATATGATCAGGAGGATTTATAAATGAAGAAAAGTCTCAAAAAGGCAGTCCTTTATATTACAACGGGCGCTATGCTTATCGGAGGAGCTTTTTCTGCAAAGGCAGCATCAAGATACGACGGACAGTGGTGCGTTGAGAATAACGGTTACTGGTTTAAGCTGACAGAGGACGGTTCGACCTTTCTTGCGAATACATGGTACTGGATCAAGGATTCCGACGGTGTCATCAGATGCTACTATTTTGACCAGAACGGATGGCTCGTGACCAATCAGACTGTAGGTGAATACACACTTAACGAGCAGGGCCAGTGGGTAGTAGACGGCAAGGTTCAGACAAAGAGCGATGCAGAGACAGAGTATGCTACACATACCGATCTTTCCGCCGGAAAGACAGCCGCAGCAGCATCATCCTCGGCTCCTGCTGCAGCAGCTTCTTCAAAGACCAAGGCTTCTAGCAAGAATGTTGTAAAGGCAACCAGCAACGGAGACAGCCCGGCAAACGCAACCTTTACACAGGAGTATGAGAACTCCGCCATTTCGGGCGGCACAGTAAGCAATAACTGGGCTAACTTCAAGATGTCCTTCGGAAGCACGGTTCCTACAAGCGACAAGAGCGGAACCGGAACAGACTTCTTTATCGATGCGGAGAATGATTCGTGCCTCTATGTTTCATACTTTAAGCTGGACAAGTATGCAGCCGGCAACACAAATATAGACGGATTTATCACAGGCTTCCTTGCAGATCCGAGAGGCTTCAAGGGCGGTGTGAAGGCCTCGGATGTAACATTCGGAGACTATTCCTTTAAGCAGCTTACAAAGGCAAAGGCAACTCCTTACGGCAATGTATTCGATCAGGCCTATATCAGACAGGTCGAGGGAACAAACTATGCCATGGTAATAGTTGTTGAAAAGAACGGCTTTGATGAGGACTATTCATCAGCTCTCAACACCATGAAGAGAATTCGCTGATATCATATTATTCCCATATGCGGGGCTTTCACTTTAAGGACATAGGATCCTTAGGGCGAAAGCCCTGTTTTCTTTTGCTTTATACTTTTGACTATTTAACACTTTAACTTGAAAAAATAATTGTAAAAATCTACAAAATTTTATTTAATATTTATACATAATGATGGATTTTCTTGACACAAAAAAACTCAGGTGCTATAGTGTACAAACCTGATAAATATAGTGTTATTTGCAGGTGAGCTTAGGGTATGAATGAAATATATATGCACACAGAGCGGCAGTAAGCCGCAGAATGTGCCGAAACGATCAGATATATGGAGGCGGCAATGAACAAATACATTGAAAAGGTTATCAATGAGAACAAGATCAAAAATGCCAGCGAGCCTGAGTTTCTTCAGACCGTTGAGGAGGTACTGACTTCGCTTGAGCCGGTCATCGAGGCTCATCCCGAATATGAAAAGGCAGCACTTTTAGAGAGAATGACAGAGCCGGAGAGAGTGATCGAGTTCCGTGTTCCGTGGGAGGATGACAACGGAAATGTTCATGTTAACCGCGGATACAGAGTTCAGTTCAACGGAGCTATCGGACCGTATAAGGGAGGTCTTCGTTTTGCGTCTAATGTAAATCTGTCCATGATGAAGTTTCTTGCCTTTGAGCAGACCTTCAAGAACAGTCTTACAACGCTTCCTATGGGCGGAGGAAAGGGAGGCTCAGACTTCAGCCCTAAGGGAAAGAGCGACAGAGAGGTTATGCGCTTCTGCCAGTCCTTTATGACAGAGCTGTATCGTCACATCGGTCCTGATGTGGATGTTCCGGCAGGAGATATGGGCGTAGGCGGAAGAGAGATAGGATTTCTTTACGGCCAGTACCGCAGGATCAGAGGAGCATTTGAGAACGGAACACTTACCGGAAAGGGACTTTCCTACGGAGGCTCCCTTATCAGACCTGAAGCAACAGGCTATGGTGCTGTATATTATCTTCAGGCAGTTCTTAAGCATGAAAAGGATACTATCAAGGGCAAGAAGGTGGTTCTGTCAGGCTACGGAAATGTTACATGGGGCGCTGTAAAGAAGCTTGCCGAGCTTGGAGCAATGCCTATCACTATCTCAGGTTCAGCAGGATATATCCTGGACGAGGCAGGCATCACAACAGAAGAGAAGATCAATTTCCTTCTTGATGCAAGGGCAGGCAGATGCAAGCTGGCTGATTACGCAGATAAGTTCGGAGCAAAGTTCTTCCCTGGCGAGAAGCCATGGGGCGTAAAGGGAGATATCGTTATGCCTTGTGCTACTCAGAATGAGGTAGATGTCAAGGAGGCAGAGCAGATCCTTGCAAACGGAACCAAGTATTACATCGAGGTATCCAACATGCCTACAACGAATGAGGCACTTAAGCTCCTTATGAGCAAGGGCACAGTTGTGGCACCGTCAAAGGCTGCGAATGCCGGAGGAGTGCTTGTAAGCGGACTTGAGATGAGCCAGAACTCAGAGAGACTTTCCTGGACAGCCGAGGAGGTCGATGAAAAGCTTAACCGCATCATGACAAGCATTCATGACAGCTCTGCAGAGGCGGCTGAGAAGTATGGAATAGGCTATAACCTTGTGGCAGGAGGAAACATCGTAGGCTTCCTGAAGGTTGCGGATGCCATGATGGCGCAGGGCATCTATTGATGAAGAAGCATAGGATAAAATATCTCGGCATATAACATAATAAAGAAGGCGTGCAGAAAAAAATAGATCATTTTTCTGCACGCCTTGCCTGTTAAAAGAGAGATCATTTTTCTGCACGCTTTTCCTGTTGTATGGTAAACTGTTACTGTCTGCAGTGAAAATGCCGCTGACCGCAGAAAAAGCAGCCGTCTGCAAAAAATAAAGACTGTTTACGATCAATGAAAGGAATAGCGTTCACCCGGTTTAAGATGATCAGAGAAACTATGCTGATCTGCTGATTAAGGGAGAACGTAAGAGAATGATAATGGCAGGAATACCGATAGGAAGAGTAATAGAAAAGCTTGATGAGCTGCTGAACCTGAACGACGATTACAAGGCAGGAGAAAGACACCTGAAATACTGGCTCGAGGAGGCAAGATCCCTGCAGGATGATCAGGGCGCATTTACAGTTGTAAACGAGCTGATAGGAATGTACAGAAAATGGGGCATGAAGGAACAGGCAATGGGAGCCTGTGAAACTGCAAAGGAGCTTACAGCAAGGCTTGGAATAGAGGACGAAGTAGGCGGTGCTACGGCATATCTCAATATTGCAACAGCGTGCAAGGCTTTCGGAAATGCGGCAGAAGCCGTAGAGCTTTATAAAAGAGCGGAAAGGATCTATGAACGCGATCTGGACAGCAATGATCCGCGCCTGGCGGGTCTGTACAACAATCTTGGGCTTGCATTGACTGATACTGCCGCATACGACGAGGCGGAGCAGTGCTTCAGGAAGGCTATAGAGATAGTGTCAAAAAAGAAAAACGGAGAAGCAGACTGTGCAATATCCCATCTCAATCTTGCCGAAATGCTTGAACGGAAAATGGGCTTCGAGGCTGCTGAGGAGGAGATACTCTCCTATATGGACAAGGGATGGGAGCTTTTAAATACCCCGACTCTTCCAAGAGACGGATATTATGCTTTTGTAGCAGAAAAGTGCTTCCCGTTATTCAGACATTACGAGTATTATCTGATAGCAAACGAGCTGGAAAGCCGGGTAAAGACAATCAGAAGCAGCAGGGGAAATTGATCGATTTAACCGGAAAAACCTGCGTTTTTTTATCCGGAAATCATGAAGGTGATGAACAGAAACATTTATTACAGAAAAAGGGGAGTAATGTGAAGGGGCTTGAGCTTTCGAGGCTGTATTATGAACAGTTCGGCAGGAAAATGCTGGAGGAGCAGTTTGGCGATATTACAGAAAAAATCGCTGTGGGACTAGTCGGCAGCGGTTCGGAATGCTTTGGATATGATGATGAATTATCAAGAGATCATGATTTTGAGCCGGGTTTTATTATATTTATTCCCGGTGAGGAGATAATAGACAGGCGGACGGAGTTCAGGCTGCAGAGGGCTTATTCAAAGCTTCCTGAGGAATTTATGGGGTTCAGGCGAAGCCGAATAGATCCGGTCGGCGGCAGCAGGCACGGGGTGATCAGAACAGCTGATTTCTATACATCAAAATGCGGATCGCCGGACGGCAGGCTAAACCCCCTTCAGTGGCTGAGAGTGCCGGAGCATGCACTCGCTGAAGCCGTCAACGGAGAGGTATTCTTTGACGTGGGCGGAGAGTTTTCTAGTATTCGAAGCAGGCTGGAGAAGTATCCGGATGATATCAGAAGAAAAAAGCTTGCCGGTTATATACTCATCATGGCACAGTCGGGACAGTATAATTACAGCAGGTGTATCGGAAGAGGAGAGAAGGCTGCTGCACAGCTGGCGGTTTATGAGTTTGTTAATGCAGCGATGCATGTTTGCTTTCTGCTGCAGGAAAAGTACATGCCTTATTATAAATGGAGCTTCAGGGCGTTAAGGGAGCTTACGGATGTACCGCCTGAGATCATATCCGAGCTGGAATACCTCTTACAGAGCGGAAACAGTGAAGAAGATTATAAGACAAAGATTGAATATATAGAGAGTATATGTCTTCAGACAGAAAAGGAAATATCAAAGGTATATCCGGATCGGGTTATGGACCTGATGCAGCCGCAGAAAGAGCGTTACAGCGAAGCCGGTGACACGCAGCGGATCGATACGAATACTACCGTGGAACACAAGATTCAAAAAACAGCTCCGGCAGATATGGAAGGGCTGGCATATCGTATGAATAACGGGATAATTGACGGAAATATCAGGAATATGCATATCCTGG